>CAUWEE010000011.1:0-10335 GCA_963557095.1 uncultured Helicobacter sp.
AGCAATACCTATAGATCTTTAGAGACTAAGGAAAGATTAATGAGATCAGAGGAAAATACAGTAAAAGATTGGATACTTCCTGCAATAAGCTTCTGTCTCTTTCTTGGCTTGCTTCTTGCTTTTTTGCTCTATGCATTTGGAATCATTCACATTCCAAAGAGCAACCCTCAGGCAAGAGAAGCACAAGAAAAACAAACGATAATGAGCGAAGAAAAATTCAAAAATGCCTTAAAATCATTAAGATAAAAAGATTTTGGTCGATTCTAGAATCTAAAGTTACTATGCATAATCAAGCAAGGAGAATTAAGATGATTAAAAATACTACAGAAAAATCATTGCTTCACCTCAAAAGCCCCTACTCTCAACACAAAGAAAAAGTTGAAAGCACAAAAGATTTAAAAGAAACCAAAGATCCATCTGCTGATCGACTTGCCTCTCTACAAAATCAAATTCAAAAAGGGGAATACAAAATTGATTTAAAGAAAACATCTGAAAAAATGGCACTTAATTTGCTTAATCTCCCATAAAACATCATCACTTGATGAATTTGGGAGTCATTATGCTAGATCAATCTCTACGAGATATCATTCACACTATTCAAAAACTTATTGAAACAACAAAACTTGATATTCAAAGCCTTGCACAAGCAGACAATGAACCCATTTTCCAAAGACTAGCGCTCAAAGAAACTCTGCTTAAAGAGTTTGATAAACAAAAAAATCTTATTGATTCTCAAATGCTGGCTTTAAAGAACAAACATCCAAACCAAGAGTTTGCCGAGGTCTTAGGACAAGACATTCTTGATCTTTTAGATCAGTTTAAACAATCCTTGCAAGAACTCAAAGAACTCAATCATGGCTATGCTCGTAGCGTTTATGCCGTGAGTGAATTTTATACCTCATTGCTTAGAAAAATCGTGCCTCATGAAAATCTAGGTTATGGAGGTTATGCTAAGCCCCAACAAAGTTTCTTAACAATTCAGGTTTAAAATGAGCGTCTTAAACTCTCTTAATACATCTTATAGCGGGCTTCAAGCCCATCAAGCAATGGTAGATACCACAGGCAATAATATTGCCAATGCGGGTAATGAGTTTTATTCAAGACAAAAGGTCGTTGCAAAACCCTCATTATCCCTCAATAAGGGAGATTATCAAATTGGCACAGGAGTCCAAGTTGAAAGCATTGTGCGCGCTCATGATGAATTTGTCTTCCAACGCTATGAACGCGCTGCACAAGAAAAAGAATTCTTTCAAACTCAATATGACAAGCTTAAAGAAACTGCATCTATGTTTCCAGATCTTGAAGGGGTTGGAATCTATGATGACCTACAGCAATATTTTAATGCTTGGAAAAATTTAAGCAAAGATGCAAAAGATCCTGCGCACAAACAGCTTCTCATTCAAAATGCAGAGACTCTCATTCGCTCCATCCACGCAACATACAACAATCTTGCAGAAATGCAAAGCAAAACAAGTCAAGAGCTTCAATTGCGTATCGATGAAGTTAATCGTATTGCAGAACAAATCACAAGCATCAATAAACAATTAAATGCCAAAGAATCCAAAGTTGATCTTACAAGGGCAAATGACTTGCGCGATCAACGCGATGAACTTGAGTTCAAGCTCAAAGAGCTAATTGGCGGGAATGTTTTTAAGAAAAATCTTAAGACAGATATTGGTATTAATTCTCGCGATATTGACTATGGAGATAATTATGTCTTCAATGTTGCAGGGGGCTTCAATATCATTGATGGAATCAATTTCCATCCACTAAGTGCCAAGGGAATCTACAAAGGCAATGGTCTAAATCATATTTACTTCCAAAACCAAGATCACCGTCCTGTAGATATTACAAATTTCTTGCTTGATGGCAAAATTGGAGCACTCATCAAAATCTATGCAGATGGGCTAGATGGAAGCACTCCTGGAAAATTACAAAAATACATCGATATGATCAACACCTTTGCACAAGGCTTTATTGAAACCTCCAATTCAATCTATGCCCGCAGTGCTTTTAGCCAAGCGCAGAGCAATCACCTAGATCTATCCAAAGATCAATCACTCATTGATAGCAAATACAATATTCAAAAGGGGAGTTTTGACTTAGTCATTTATGATTCAAATGGCGAGGAAGTTGGCACAAAAACTATTCTCATCACTCCCTCAACGACAATGCAAGATGTTGTAAATCAGATCAATGCAAATACAGATGACAATGCCGATCAAAATGCTCTCAATGATGTGGATGACTACTTCAATGCAAGCTTTGATGTTCAAACAGGACAATTTCAAATCTCACCCAAAAATCAAAATGATATTTATCTTAGCATCAAAGACAATGGCAGTAATTTCGCTGGAGCCCTAGGGATCAATCGCCTCTTTGATGGAAATGGCGCCTACAATATTCAAATTAATGATGACTACACTCAAGATCCAACAAAACTTCGCCAATGGGGAGCACCCTCATCTGGCAATACTGATGTTGCTAATCTAATGCAGCAAATGCAATATGATGATTTACCCTTTCAGACTCATCAAAACACAGTTACACATATGCAACTCGCGCAATATTATCGTCTACTTGGTGGAGAAATTGCTACAGATACTCAAGCCATCAAAACATCACTTGAAACCAAAACTGCTCTTTTTGCTTCTGTTCAAAAAGAACATCAAAACATTTCTCAAGTCAGTGTGGATGAAGAAATGGTTAATCTTATTAAATTTCAAAGTGGATATAGCGCCAATGCAAAGGTTGTCAGCACAATTGACAAGATGATTGACACTCTTTTGAATATTAAGCAATAACTAAGATGCAAGCTGCTTTTTAAGATCTTGATGCAAAACTTGATTCTTAGTCTTTGTCATCTCAATGGCAGGCTCACAAGCCTTTTTCTCTCCGCCATAGCAAGCCTTGATAAAAAACTCCAAAGATTTCTTCTCATTTCTTGGGATAAATCTTCCACGATAATATTCCACGGCAAGATTTAAGCATGACAAGGGATCTCCTCCACGACAAGCATAAGTCCAAAGCTCAATAGCTTGATCAAATAATTTCAGTCCAAAATACGCACTAGAAGCAATGCTGCAAGAAGAAAGATCTCCATCTTTGCAGGCAATTTCAAGAGCTTTAAGTGCCTTTGCTTTTGCCAAATCTGTTTTTTGTCTAGAATAAATTGAAGCGCTTACTCGACAAGATTCTTCTGCACCTCTAAGACAAGAATCTTCAAAGTAAGGGAGGGCTTTTTCAAATTCCCCCTTCTCATAGAATTCTTTTCCCTTTTGAATTTCACTCTTGCAGCCACTTAAAATCAACACGCAGAGCAAAAATCTAAAAATCAAAATCACTATCTTTTTGCCCCTTGTTTAGCAAAGCATAAACACTGCTTACATATTCTTTTCGCATTGCGCAATTCAAGACATTTAAACATTTTAAGCAAGACTGTAGTTCTTTTTCTTTTTGACATTTCTGGATCACATTTTTATTTTTTTCCAACTCTTCTTGAAAATTCATTATTGACCCTCCTCATAAAGTTTGCGCACTTTTAAAATCTCTTCTTGACTTCCAAAAAAACAAGGGCAGCTCTCATGGGATTCCAAAACCTCCAAATCAAGCAATCTCCTCTTCCCATCAATTGCCTCTCCACCTGCACATTCAAAAATCAGCGCGAATGGAAAAACTTCAAAAAGCTTTCTTAACTTTCCATTTGGGGCAGAGCTTGTTGCAGGGTAACTAAACAAGCCTCCTTTTTTAATTAAAATCTGGTGCAAATCAGGCACCATCCCACCAGAATATCGCAAACGATAACCCTCAGCAAACAAAGAATCAATCATCATCTTATGTTCCTTGCTCCAATATTTTTGACTTCCTCCTGGAGCATTAAGTTTCCCCCTTGACTCCAAAACCAATCTCTTCTGCTCTTCCCATTTTTGGCTTTTTGGATTAAAGCGCTCATGCTTTAAACCTTTTTCACCTTTGCACGCAAGAACAATCTCAAGTCTTGGACCATAAAGAATATAAGCACTTGCAACAAGCTGCTTTGCCTCGAAAGCCCCTTTATAAATCCCAAAAATCGTCCCCACACTCAAATTTGAATCAATCAAAGAAGAACCATCAATAGGATCATAGGCTAGATAGAATTCTCCTCTTTCATTGACAAGACAGACTTGCTCCTTTTCTTCAGAAAAGATGGAATGCACAGATTCAATCTGACTTAACTCTTGCTCAATAAGCACATCACTTTGCACATCAAGAGCAAGTTGCATATCTCCACTTGCATTGGATGAAGCCATATAAGAAGTTTCACTAGAGGCAATAAGATCTGCAATCTTAGGTGCAAGAGAATAAAAACAATCCAGTATTTTCTGCATTTTTCTTCCTTAAATCTTTAGAATGCTAAAATTATAACCATTTTTATTTTTCAAGATATTAGCCGCAGCAAAGGATTCTAGATGCAAATTGCTCCAAGCCTTCTCTCAGCGAACTTTTTAAAACTCCAAGAAGAGATTGAAGAGATACAAAAAGCCCAAGCTAATCTTTTGCATCTTGATATTATGGATGGACACTTTGTGCCAAACTTCACCTTTGGTCCCATCATTGTAGAAAAGATCGCACAAATCTCTACTCTCCCTCTTGATATTCATCTCATGGTGCAAAATGTAAGCTTTTTTATCGACCTATTTCTACCTTACAAACCCAAATACATCAGCTTCCATCTTGAGGAAGAAAAGCATGCTCACAAAACCATCAGCTATCTAAGAGAACATGGTGTTTCTCCTGCTGTTGCCCTCAATCCACATAGCTCTCTTAGCTTGCTTGATTATCTCTTAGAAGAGCTAGATATGGTGCTCATCATGAGTGTCAATCCAGGTTTTGGAGGGCAAAAATTCATTCCCCAAAGTCTTACAAAAATTTCACAACTCAAAGAAAAAATTCTTAAATACAATCCTCGCTGTCTCATCCAAGTCGATGGAGGAGTGAATCATCAAAATGCTAAGGCTCTCAAAGAAGCGGGTGCGGATATTTTAGTAGCAGGAAGCTATATCTTTGGGAGCGAGGATTATTCTTTGGCAATCCAATCACTTCGATAATGCATATCATCAAATTCCCTACTCCAAAAATGCAGGGCAAAAAAAGCAAGATTCCAAAAAGCCCAAGCCAAAAATTCATCACACGGATTTCCAACAAAAGCTTTAATCAAGATGAATTTTTGCAACTCTGTCAAAGTGATGCGATTTTGCAAAACCTAAATCTCTGTCATGATTCCCTCTCTTTTTTGCAAGAAGTAGGAATGGATCTATCTTTCACTCAAGAAAGAATCTCTCTTGCAACCCAACATAGATCTTGGATGGATCAAGAATTCTGCTTTGTCGATATAGAAAGCACAGACAGCGATCCACTAAAAGGCAATCTGCTTGAGATTGGTGCAATTTTATGTAATGGTAGAGGTGAGGTCATCAAGCGCTTTGAAAGCTTTGTTAAAAATGAAAATATCCCCGTTGTGATTGAAGAGATCACAGGAATCACTGTTGCTGACACACAAAATGCGCCAGAGCTCAAAAAGGTTTTACAAGATTTTAGATCCTTCTTGGGAAAAAGCGTTTTTGTTGCACACAATGTTAGTTTTGATTACCATTTTTTGGATTTTTTATATTTGAAGCATTTTGGAATTGGCATCTACAATCAAAGCCTATGCACACTTAAAATCGCTCAAAAAACAATCCCCTCCCCTCGATATAAACTAAGTTTTCTCAATGAATTTTTGGGCATCTTCACCCCTATCTCTCACAGAGCCTATGCTGATGCCCATACTTGTAAGGAAATCTTTTTCCACTGCAAGAAATACTTCCCCCTTGGAAGCACTCAGAATCTTCTAAACTGGGCTTCCAAATAAAGTTTAAAAAATGATTGAAATATACCCACCGATTCTCATCATGTTGTAGCGACCATCTTTTGGCTCTTTAATTTTCTCAAGCTCTGCGCTACTTGTGCTTCTTACATCATTTTTCATCTCGCCAAACAATGCCTTTGCACCAATATTGATGATATTTTTAATCCGATAGCCCACACTTGCTCCATAAATCAAGCCATGATAGCGCGCCTTAATCTTTGCCGTGCTATTGCTCAAATCAAAACCCTCTTCAATTTCATTGTAACCATATCCCACCAAACCCCTAAGATAGAATCCATTGATATCAATTCCCACACTCACAGGCACAAAAGCCCCCCAACCCAACACTTCAGCAAACTTATTATGTGTGCTCAAAATATTTGTCTGTCCCTTTGCGGCAACATAAATTGGGAATTCAAAATCAATCCCAAAAACCCCTCTCAATCCCCCAGCAGCTGCAATTGTTGTAATACTTGAAGAATAGCCCAAATCCACAGAGACATATTCTGAAGCACCAATCTTAGTCCAAGATCCACCAATAAATCCATCATTAAATAACATCCAGCGCTTCAAATCTCCTGTCATTTTTGAGCCACTAACTACAGACCCTTTTTGAAGGCTTTTTGCTGCATTTTTTGCAGGTTTTTGAGCAGCAGCCTCAAGCACTGCAAACATCAAAAAAATACAGGCCAACACTCCTGCAATCTTTTTCATTCCTTACTCCTTCATTCTTAATTTTAGGGGATTTAAAATCCTATCCAAACAAAATCGACCACGGGATAAAAATAGTTAATCTCTTATTCCAAATCACCCTTTCTCACGATAAAATCCCCATTGAATTCATGCCAACCCAAAGGATCAAAACCTTGCAAAGTGAAATCTTCAAACAAATTCCCTCGCCAAGCTATGTTTTGGAGGAAGAAAAACTAGAGAGTAATCTCAAAATTCTCAATTTCATTCAAGAGCAAAGCGGGGCTAAAATCCTTGTTGCTCTCAAAGGTTTTGCCTTTTGGCAAAGCTTTGCTTTGGTGGGAAAATATCTTCAAGGAAGCACAGCGAGTGGAATCTATGAGGCACAACTTGCCTATGAAACTCTAGGAGGGAGAGAGCAAAACAAGGAAGTTTGCGTTTTCTCACCCGCTTACAAAAGAGAAGAAATTATTGCGCTCCTGCCCATTGCAACACATCTAATTTTTAATTCCTTCAAGCAATGGCAGACCTTCAAGCCTCTTATTGATTCACACAATGCTCAAAATCCAGAGAAAAAAATCCAAGTAGGACTAAGACTAAACCCTCTTTATAGCGAAGTCAATCCAGAGATTTATAATCCCTGTGCGCCAAAATCTCGCCTTGGAATCACTCCCAAAGAATTTCAATATGGGATTGAAAAATATGGATTAGAAGGCATTAGCGGCTTGCACTTTCATACCCATTGCGAGCAAAATAGCGATGCTTTAAAACGGACATTGCCTCATATTCTTGAGCATTTTTCAGCCCAAATTGCCCAAATGCAATGGCTCAATCTTGGGGGAGGACATCATATTACACGCAAGGATTATGATTTATCCCTGCTTATTTCTTTGCTCAAAGATCTCAAGACACAGTTTCCCAATCTCAAAGAAATCTTTTTAGAACCTGGTGAGGCTGTAGGATGGCAATGTGGTTTCTTGCTTGGAGAGGTGGTAGATATTGTTCAAAATGAAGGCAATATTGCCATCTTAGATGTTTCTGCTGCTGCACATATGCCTGATTGCCTTGAAATGCCCTATCGCCCTAATCTTAAAAAAATCTCAAAAGGGATCATCGAAGCAGACAAGGGTGAGAATAAAGCAAGCTATCAATACCGACTTGGAGGCCCAACCTGTCTTTCTGGAGATGTGATTGGGGATTATAGTTTTGATACAGCTCTTGAGATTGGAGATAAGATCCTCTTTGAAGATATGATTCACTACACCATTGTCAAAAACAATACCTTCAATGGTATTCCCCTACCCTCTCTTGGAATCATCACCAAAAAGGGAGAGTTTAAACTCCTCAAACAATTCAACTACTCCCACTACAAGGATCGCAATGGCTAAACTTCATTTTGACAATCTCTTGATGCTTGCTCCTCTAGCTGGTTTTACCGATCTGCCCTTTAGAAGTGTGGTCAAAAAATTTGGAGTTGATCTCACTGTGAGCGAGATGATAAGTTCTCATGCCCTTGCCTATCAAAGCCAAAAAACACTCAAAATGATTGAAAAATCCCCGCACGAAAATCCTTATAGTGTGCAAATTTCAGGCTCGAAAAAAGAAGTTCTAAAACAAGCAGTCCAAAAACTCAATGAAATTGATGGGATTGATGTGATTGATTTCAATTGCGGCTGTCCTGCCCCAAAAGTTGCAAATCATGGCAATGGTAGTGGGCTTTTGAAAAATCTCAATGCACTTGTGGATTGCCTAAAGCTTATCAAAGATAATAGCAACAAGCCCTACACAAGCATTAAGGTGCGTTTAGGCTTTGACAAAAAGATTCCTATAGAAATCGCCCACGCAATCAATGATGGTGGGGTTGATTTTTGCGTTGTGCATGGACGAACGCGCAGCGATGGATACAAAAAAGAAAGAATTGATTATGAAAGCATTGCTTTGATGAAAAATATTGTCAAATGCCCCCTTATTGCCAATGGAGAAATCGATACGCCACAAAAGGCTCAAGAGGTTATCAATCTTACTGGAGCAAATGGCGTGATGATTGGCAGAGCAGCCCTACAAAAGCCTTGGATCTTTTGGCAAATCAAGAACAAGACTGAAGAAATCCCTCCTATTCTCAAAAGAGATTTGATCTTGGAACATTTTGACTTGATGATGGAGTTTTATGGAGAATATGGCTGCGTGATGTTTAGGAAAAACTTGCACGCCTATGCCAAAGGTGAAAAAGAGGCAAGCGAGTATCGCAACTTGGTCAATTCCTTAAAAGATCCAAAAGAAATGAGAGAGAGTATCTTGAATTTTTTTGACTCTACCCAATCTCTTCAAACCCTTCCCCTACTTGTCCATCTCAATCAAAAAAGCATCTAGATTGTTATTTCACACCTTGGTGCAAGGCTAGAAAATTGTAAAAACTACAAAGTATCACAAGAACAAAAAGGGAGTGGAGACTCTACTCAATAGATCTTGCTTCGTTTTTATCTTCTGACTTTCTTACCCCTTGAAACCCCTTGTCTTTAAACTTCTAAAATTGCCCTATGAAAGCAAAAAGCTAAAAATCTTCATCAATCCTGCTATGCTCAATCCCGCCAAGATTCCAGCTAAAGCATCATCTCCTACAACACCCCATCCACCCTTGACATTTTTATCTAAATAGCCAATCAAAGAGGGTTTCCATATATCAAACAAGCGAAAAAAAACAAAAGCTCCAATGATTTCCACCCAAGAAAATTGCACAAAAGAAAGAGCAATCCACTGCCCCACAAGCTCATCAATCACGATACTCTTGTCATCATGCTCCCCGCCCTCCTCTTCAAAGCGATCAATCTGTTTAACTGCAATCACTGCAATCAAAAGTGCAAACAAAAAAAGAGTATTTTGAGAAAAATACAAAATAGGCAAAGCCAAAATCAAGGCCACCAAACTCCCAATTGTTCCTGATGCAAAGGGAAATTTTCCACTGAAAAAAAGACTTAAAAAACAAAGGCGCAACTTACTTGACATGATAAAGCCTTAGGAGATTTTCATAGAACTTTTCCTCTTCTGTCTGCATAATGCCATCTTTGCTCATCAAATCTGAATAAAGCTTATTAAAACTCTTAACTCTACCAGGGAAAAGACTTGTCAAAATCATTGCAGAGACCTCTTTGCGCACAAAAAGCTCTGGGGGAATAAGTCCAAATCGAAACATCTCAAAAAAATTCTTCGAATCATAAGAAATATGGCAGTGCTTGCCGTGAGGGCAAGTCCTTGTGCTTTTAATCGTATTGCAAACATTGCAATAAATATATTCACTCAAAACATGGATGCAAAGCTCAAGTCCCTGAACGCTATCCATAATCGTATGCGTGCAATCTCCTTTAAAAAAAGTGCCCAGATCTGAACTCCCAAGACTTGCAATATAATCTGTGCAGCCATAATTCTTACAAATAAGAGCATTCAAAATCATTCTATTTTGTCCAGACAAACAATAAGTGTAATCGATGGGAATGATTAAAATTTTTTTTGAAGGCAAAAAATTGCTAACCACATATTCCAAACATCGCATTCTCAAATCAAAAGACAGAAATTGCCCCCCATGTTGAGGGACAAATATAAGCAATAAGTCATTTTCTAGAAGCGCTTCTTGTAAAATTTTTTCATGAACTTTGTGGATAGGGTTGGCATTGAGCATTACTCCACATATTCTTTTAGCATCTAGCTCTTGAATCTTTTGGGCAATTTTTCTTTTATTTTGAGCAATTTGCCTGCCCATCACT
>CAUWEE010000012.1:0-10158 GCA_963557095.1 uncultured Helicobacter sp.
CACCAGGAACAAAGGAAGTTTTACTTTCATAAATGTTGTATTGACTATTAAAAAGATTTTTAACCCCCGCATCAAGATTAAACCCCAAAAAGCTTGATTTAAGTCCGACATTGGCAAGTGAATAGGCTTTGATCCTTGTATTGTCTGAAGATGTCGAGCTTCCATATATGGAAAAATCACCAAAGAGACTAAGCTGTTGGATGAGTTGATAATCTGCTCCAAGTGTGAATTTTCCTTTGGGCACACGAGGGATGGGTGAGCCTGCTTTCGCCCCTTTGTTGATCCTAGCTTTAATAAGTGAGAGTGAAGTGCGCAGACTAAGATCATCTAGATTTTGTTCGAAATTAAGCTCAAGTCCTAGCTGTTGAGTTCGATTGAGGTTTTCATAAATAATACTTCCTGTCCCTGAACCATGGCTACCCCCAACGAAACTAAATTGAATCATATCTTTTGCAAGAGTATAAAAGAGACTTAGAGATGCCAAGAGATTGGATCTACGCTCTTTAAGTCCAAGTTCAAAAGTATGATAAGTTTCTGCTTTTAGTCCATTTAATACCGCTACCCGCTCTCCATTATTTCCTTTTGCAATGGTATTGACAAGTTGCCCTGGAGCTGGAGAGACAAATCCTCTTTCATATTTTAGATAGCTTGTTCCAGTTTCAGAATAATGAAATATAGGGGTAAGTTCATAGGCAAAATTATGATTGAAGTGCTTTTGGTTGAAAGTTTCTTTTTGTTTTGATGTCTTAATGGTGTGATAAAACGCATTTTCATATCTTAGTCCCCCTAAGAGTGAAAACCAAGAATTAAAGTTGTGTTTTTCAAGAAAGAAGAGGGCATTCACTAGCTTGCTAGGTTTTGTGGATGAGGATTTTGAAGCAGTTGTTGCATCAGAGGCGATGAGATCATATCCAACAATTAGATCTCCATTAGAGTCTTGGGTGTTACCATATGTCCATTTGAGTTTGCCTTTTGCACCTAGAGAATGATCTGCAAAAACACTGCTTGTGTATTTGAAGTTTTTATTGCGATAATAGGCCATAAAATTTGCGCCTAGGTTTTCTTGCGGCATTCCTTGGTATTCAAGCATAAGATCATAGCTTTGATTGCGTGCTTTGCTTAGCTTTATTTCATTGGGATTAGATTTTTTTAATGTATAGATCTCAAGCAAATTGGCTGTATAAAAACTACACTTAAGACGAAGTTTGTGTTTGTCATCAATGGGGGAGTAGGAATCTAGAGATGCATATAGTCCATCTGTTTTTTCCCCTTTAACCACTCCTTGTTCATTAAAACCTTGGATAGCAGCTTTTAAGAAAAAGAAATCTGTGATTTTTTTACTCACACTTACCCCATATTGGCCTGATAAATTTTTATTGTTTTCTTGAAAGTTTCCCTTAGCATATATTTTGGCAGAGAAATCTTTATTTGGGGCTTTGGTGATAATGTTGATTGTTCCTCCCTTTGTTCCACTACCATAGAGAACTGCTCCCCCTCCAGGTAAAATTTCAATTCTTTCAATCTCTTCTATGATGAGAGTATTATAAGGGGTGCTTCCATGATAGGCATCCAATCCATTTAGGCCCATACCATCACGCATAACTTTGACATGAGTTTTGGAACTTTGTCCTTGACCACGCAAGTCAATTTCATTGCCTACAAAAGTTACTCCAGGAGTTTGTTCTAAGATTTGCTTGATATTTGAATATCCCTTATTTTGGAAAAACTTTTGATCGATAATGACTGCATTGCTGCTATCTTTTTCAATATTTTCTTCAAAGCCTGTAGCGCTTACTAGTAGCTGCTCAAGTGTTACATCGTTTTCTTTTGCATAGCAAAGGCAATTTATGATAATGCTTGCAAGGATGGTTCTTCGAGTTGGCATTCTGTTCTCCTTATATTAAATATGATAAAAGGAACTATTATCATTTTTATAATAAATAAGGAGAACTTTTTCTTAACTTAAAGAAGAAAAGTTATTGTATGTTTTGTAATTGCTGATGTAATTTTTCTATTTCTTCAATCACCCTTGGTGATCCACGCAAGAGTGCAGAGGCACTAAGAAAAAATATATGACCTCTCTTAACCGCATTGGTTTGTGTAAGAAGAGGATTAGTTTTATAAAGCTCTTGTGTATCTTTTAGGCCTAGGCCATACATAATAAAATCAGGATTTTCTTTGAGGATAAATTCTTGATTGAGAATAGGGCGCAATCCAATACTATCGCCAGCAATATTTTTAATTCCTAAAGCTAAGAGGATGTCCCCCGCTAGAGTGTCTTTACCAAATGCCATAAGTGGAGCACTGCTGTGGAAAAAGACTCCTTTTTGATTGAGGGGTTTTTCTCGAATTTTTTGCAATTTTGTTTTAAAAGAGCCAATAAGCTCTTGAGCCTTTTGTTTTTTGTTTGTGATTTGGGCGATTGTCTTGATATTGTCTAAAATCTGCTCCAAACTATTGGCTTCTAAAAAAATAGATTTGATATGGAGTCGTTCCAAATCTTCTTTTAAATTTGTTGAATAGCGATTCAAAATCACAAGACTAGGGTTGAGGGCAACAATTCTCTCTAGGGATGGTTTTGCATATGTTCCAACACTGGGTAGATTTTTTGTTTTTTCGTGAGGATAGATCTTGCTAAATTTGAGGCTTGCAATTGCAGAGATCCGATCCTCTGCGCCAAGTAAATAGAAAATTTCCACACTAGCAGAATCCAAGACGACAATATCTGCCCTAGAATACAAAGAACAAAATAGGCTAATCCACAATAAAAACTTTTTCATCTTTTTTCCTTTATTTTTTGATAAGAACATAGGGGCGATTCCTGTGCTCAATCACATCGCTTTCAAAGCCATAAATTTCTTGAAGAATCTCAGGAACAAAAACCTCTTTTGCTGCTCCCACATAGCGTATCCTTCCTTCTTTGATGAAAATAACTCGCTGACAAAAAAGAGCAGCAAGATTGAGATCGTGCATAACAATAAGCGCCATTTTGTTGTATGTTTTTACATAATCCTCACAGATTTGCATTAAATCAATGGCGTAATTTACATCTAAAGCGCTTGTTGGTTCATCCAAAAGGAGGATTTGAGGTTTTCCAATCAGGGCTCTAGCTAGGAGCACTCGCTGAAATTCCCCTCCACTTAAAGAGAGGGCAGATCTTTCCATAAAGTGTTCAATATTTAGGCGTTTGGCAGTTTTATTGACAATCTCTTGATCTTCCTTGCTGTAATTGCCAAAACTATTTTTAAGATGGGCATAGCGTCCCATATAAAGCACATCCTTAACCAAGAGAGGCATACTCAAAGCTGATTTTTGCGGCACAAAACCAATCAGTTGAGCAAGTTTTTTGCGAGAGTATTTGCTCAAGTCTTCCCCATTGTAGCTGATATGCCCCTTTTGTGGATGGAGGATGTGAAGAATGTTTCTGGCCAAAGTGCTTTTGCCACAACCATTGGGACCTAAGATCCCCACAAATTCCCCTTCTTTGATAGAAAAGCTAATATCTTGCAATAAAGTATTTTTATATCCAAAGCACAGATTCTCAACTCTTAGTTCATGCATACATTCCTCCTCTTTTGCCTTTGAGCGCCAAATACAAAAAGAAGGGTGCGCCAAAAAAGGCGGTAATGATGCCAATAGGAATTTCAACAGGATCAAGAATTGTCCTACCCGCGGTATCACAAAGCAATAAAAACAATGCGCCAAAAAGCACACTTAGGGGGATAAGAATAGCATTGCTGCTATTTTTGAGCAAGATTCGAATCGTGTGGGGAATGATCAAGCCCACAAAGCCAATTAGGCCAGTAAAGGCGACAGAAAAGGCCACGCATAATGAGGCAACAATGAGCATACTTTTTTTCATTCTTTGGGTATCTACTCCCAAGCTTTTTGCCTCATCATCTCCTAGGAGTATGACATCTAGCTCATGGCGTTTAAAATAAAAATAAGTAATGCAAGCAAGAGTTGGCACACTCAATATCCAAACTTTTTGCCATGATGCTGAACCCAAATATCCCATAAGCCATGCCGTGATTTTGAAGCTATCTTCCCCAATCAGATAGATTGCAAAAGAAGTAAAAGCTCCCAAAAAAGAGGAGAGGGCAATACCTACAATCAATAAGGTGGTGATATTATTTTTTAATCTGAAAATCAAAAATGAAAAAGCTAGACAGCTCATAAAGCCGAGTAATCCATAGCTAAGATCAGGAAGTTTGAAGATATAGGCAATCACAGCTCCAAAAGTGGCGCTTGCAGCGATTCCGATGATGTAGGGATCTGCAATAGGATTGGCAAAAAGCCCCTGAACCACAACTCCAGAACTTGCCAAAAGCATCCCCACAAGCAAAGCCATCAAGATTCTAGGCAGACGAATCTCATATAAGATAAGAGTCATTCTCTCATCTTGTGCTTGACCTATGAGCGCTTTGCAAATCTCCCAAAAATCAATAGAAATACTGCCAATGCTTAAGGCAAAAATGGAACTTAATCCAATAGCAATACACAAAAAGAAGATAAGTTTAAGTTTCATCAATCAACCTTTTAATAAAAATAATAAGGATTGTTATTGATATAATCTTAGCTTATCAAATTGAATTTTCTCAATTTTTTAACTCTATGAGTTTAGAAAAAATATCTCAAGGTTCCACTTGCGCCATAAGAGTAAAGAGGACGGAAACGATTAAATGAGCTTTCAAAGTAAGAATTAAGATTGAGATTGATGTCTTGAGTTAGGCTAAAGCTTGCTTGAAGATCGATGTTGAGCTTGCTGCTGTAAGGGGAGTGGAATTTGATAGGATTGTCTCCAAGGAAGAGTGAAAAATCTTGAGAATTAAAGGCGAGTTGTTCAAATTGCATTTTTGCAATGAGTAATTTGGTGGAATCAAAATAATATTTTCCCTCTAAGCCCAAGGCAATATTAAGTTGATAGGCTTGATAGGTATCTCTTCTAAGTCCCTTGAGTTGATTTTCTACAAAGCTTGGCATCCTATTAAAGCTTTGTGTCAGACCTAAGTAGGGTTTGAGAGAGAAGAAATTGCCCAAAGCAAAGCGATAACCTGATTGTAAATCCAATGCGATTTGATGAAGTGCATAAGCCGCCTCAAAATACTCATTTTGTGAGCTCATTAGTGCTGTATGACGCTTGGAGTGAATGAAGGAGGCAAAATAACCCAGCTTAAGATCAGTTTCAATTTTGGGATTAACAAAACTTAAAAAGCGCGCAGCAAGATCTAAACCAAGATTGTGTGCAAAGTTTTCTGTGGAAGAGCGGATGATTTGAGTATCTGCTTTTGCGCCTTGTATTGCCCCGTAGTTATAAATCCCTTGTGTCGTAAGAAAAAACGATCCAAACGAACTTTCAAACCTTTGGTGATAGCCAAGCTTCATTCCTCCAAATCCTCCAGAGATCCCGCCTGCTATGCCTCCTGCTAGGATGCCAAAATCTACGCTTAAAGGGAGGTAATCTAAGAGAGTATTTTGAGCTTTAAGTGTGTCAAGAAGTATGAAGGGAGTGGCAACAAAATCTAAATAAAGCTGTTGATTGAGGGCTTTTGCATCAGCTTTAAGAGCGCTTTTGTTAGCTCCCTGTGCAGTGTAGATAAGATCTCCAAAGCCTTTAAGGATTGAGCTTTCATTTGGGCTTAGACTATTAAGAAAGTTTTCAACAAGGTTTCGATCTATTTTTAGTCTAACCCAGCCATCCCACTCTTGAGTTGGGGTGTAAGTTGGACGAGCTGTTGCAAATTCTGTCTGAAAGTTCTTGAGTGTGATATCTGTAGCCTTGACATTGGTTGTGCCTTTGACAAGCTGATGATCCCCTTCTTGTGCAAGAGAGAGATCAAGGATGATCTTTCCTTGCTGATTATTGAGTTCTCCTTGAAGCTGTCCCATCTTGCCCTCATAGGCTCCAAAGCTTAGGGTGCTTCCTTCTTTGTTGTTGAGTTTTTTTGTTTTGATGATCCCACCATAAAGGCCAAGTGAGGAATTTTTGGGATCAAGCATGTCGCCATCCTTGGTGGGTGTCCCTCCTTTTTGTGAAGTAATCTCTCCATCTACCTCCATTTTCCCACCCTTAAGCACAAGATTTCCTCCTCCGCCAAATGGAGGATCAAAGGTATTGAAGATCGAGTTTGCTCCATCAACTTTTGCTATGCCACCATTGTAAAAATCGCCATTGATGATGATTTCACCTTGAGTGCTTGTCAGACTTGCGATTGTGTTGGAAGAAGTAGAACAAGCAGTATTGTGGCAAAGAGGACTTCCGATAAGATAGAGATCTCCTTGGAGAATAAGCTTTCCTCCATTGTTGTCAAGATTTTTTTGAAATCGAATGGTTTGAGCCTCGATATCAAGGGTGGCTTTTGTTTGAAGTGAGGTGAAGCCATCATGGATGAAGAATGAGGCGTTGTGAAATTTTGCTTGTGCATTTTGTGCAAGGATAAGCTTCGTGCCAGTGGCAAAACGAATCTTAGATGCCCCTCCATACTCTGAGCCTTGAGGGTTAATATTTGTTCCACTTGAAAGGACTGTCAATGCAGAATTCTCTTGCAGATTGATACCTCCTTTTTGGATAGCTAGGGTATGCACATTAGAAAGTGCAAATTCGATTTTTGATCCAATGTTAAATCCCCCAGAATAATAAGTTGTTGCTCCAGAGGTGAGACTGGGGGGATTGTTGATATTCAACAAATATTGAGATCCTGCCTGCCCACTGATAGCTAAGAAAGGATTTCTGTTATAGCCAAAGGTTGTGGCTTGGTAATTTCCTTTTGTTGGAGTAATCGTATCTTCTCGCAGTCCTCCTTGTAGCACAATGCTTGAGGGGAAAGTGGAATCATTAAAATCCTGTCCCCCAAGTGCGAAGCAAAGCCCAAATGGCACTAAAAGTTTCTTACTCAAGGCATTTCTTTCAGAGAGAGTTGCTCTAATTCTTCTAGACTAAAACCCGCTTGAAGTCGCGCTTGAATATTGAGTGTTTTGGCAAGGGGATAGCCAAAAGACTGCCAAATCATTTCAAAACTCCTTGTATCGCTAGAATATTTCCACCAATGATTGCCCTTAGAGACATGAGAGATTTCATCTCTTAAAATAAGATTCAAAACTTCAAGAATCTCTGCTTTTAGAGGATGCGAGGAGAATGAAACCTTGCGTGAGACGAAAGGATTGGCATCCAATCCATTTGCTTCTAATCCTCTATGCACAACAGCCATACGATCTGCAAAGTTTGGAGTAGCTTTCATCGCCTCAAAAAGTTGGGGATGCACCTTGAAATCCCCATAATCATAGCCTAATTTTTGCAATAAGCCTCTAAGGAGAGAGAAATGCCTAATCTCCTCTCTAGCCACCTCAATCCAATCTGCATAAAATTCAAAAGGAAGATGTCTAAAGCGATAGCTTGCATCTAGGGCTAGATCAATAGCTGAATATTCAATATGGGCAATGGAGTGCAGAAAGGCTGCCATTGCAGAATCTTCATTGATTGTTCTTGGGCGGAAGATTTGAGTGGGGCAAGTGATTTGACAAAGATTTGAATAGATTGGATGATTGATGGGAAGAATGCGGGAATGATGCTCAAAACTACAAGAGTGTAGATTCTCATCAAGATTTTTAAAAAGCTCAAAACGCTTCTCAATCTCTGGGGTGTGTAAAACCTCCTCAACTAAAGAAAAAAAGCAAGATTCTTGCATTTCAATCCTTTAGCCTAGAGCGTATATAAAGTAAAACAAGAGCAAGGAATGCAAAAAATAGCACTTCATAAAATAAATTGCCAAAAATCACTATAAAACCTCCTTAAGCCTTAAGAATCTGATCAACATTATTGAGCACCTCATCTGGAGTGATGAGCTTCATACATTGATGATGCTTGAGCGGACATTCTCGTTTTTTGCAGGGAGAGCAGGGGAGATGCTTATCAAGGATGATCACGGGACTTTGGCTATTGTAAGGAGAAGTTTCCTTGCTTTGTGTTGGACCAAAGATGGCAATAAGTGGAATATTTTGACTTGAGGCGATGTGCATGGGACCACTATCATTGGTGATAAATAAATCAAGGGAGGCGATATGATCAATGAGGCTAGGTAAATCTGTTTTGGCTGTAAGATTGATGAAATTTTGCAGAGGAGCGATGTGCTGAAGGGCTTGAGCAATGCGTGTGTTTGCCTCAATCTCATCTCTACCTCCATAGAGTATCACTTCATAATCTTCTTTTAGGAGTGAGGCGATGACTTCGATGAAATAAGATTCGCACCATCGCTTTGCGCTGCCATATTTTGCTCCAGCGTTGATGCCTATGCGTGTTTTTTTCCCTCTTTTTTGTGTTTTGCAATCAAGCTGCAGTTGAGGCTTTGAGGGTAGGGGGATATGTAGGGGAGAGAGGAGATGGAGATACTGCTCGACTTGGTGGAGAGTGGGTTGTGGTTTGAGAGCTGATGTAAGAAGGAAGGATCGAAGATTTTTTGCATAGCCAATCCTTTGAGTGCTTTTTGTCAAAAAAAGCAAGAGTGCAGAGGGGAAGTTGTTTTGAAAAGTCAAGGCTAGATCGTGTTTTCCGATTTTTTGGGCAAGTTGATATAAGCTCAAATATCGATTCTTAGCTTTTTTGCTCTCATCGACGAAAAGTTTAGCATTTAGACTTTGTTTTGAAAAAAGCTCAATGCTTGAGAGAGAACCTACAAGAGTAAATTCTGCTTGAGGATAATAAGAATTGAGAGCTTGAATCGTCGGAGTTGTCATCACTGCATCTCCTATCCAAGTGGGTAGTCGTAGTAAAATCTTCAATCTTCTTTCCTCTCTTTATTCAAATCTAATTATAGCTTATGTAAAATTCTCCTTAATTTTTGCTTTGGAGAAATGGATATGTTGGTAGAAGCGCGAACTTTGAGTGGTTTTAAGGATAAATTACCCCAAGAAGCTCTTGCAAAGAGTGAGTTGCTCAAAAAGATTGTTTCTGTATTTGAAAGCTTTGGTTTTGTCCCTATTGAAACCCCTCATTTAGAGTATGCCGATGTTTTGGTTAAGCAGGGAAGTGAGGAGATTCAAAAAGAACTTTATCGTTTTAGGGATCATGGAGAGCGTGATGTTGCCTTGCGTTTTGATTTGACTGTGCCTTTGGCGCGTTTTGTCTCTCAACATCGAGCAAAACTAAGCTTTCCTTTTAAGCGTTATGCCATTGGGAATGTTTTTCGTGGCGAGAGGGCACAAAGAGGTCGCTATCGTGAATTTACCCAGTGTGATTTTGATTTCATTGGGAGCAAGAGTATTGCAAGTGATGGTGAGATTATTCAAATCATTGCAAAGCTTATGCAAAAGCTTGAAGTAGGGGCTTTCACAATCTCAATCAATCATCGAGGGATTTTAAATGGAATCTGTGAGCATATGGGGATTGAATCTATAAATGAGGCTTTGAGGATTATTGATAAGCTAGATAAGATTGGAAGAGATGGGGTTGTGGAAGAACTTCAAACAAGTCTGAATTTAGCTCCTGCGGTCATTAATGAATTTCTTGAGCTTGTTTCTATCGCCCAAGATGGGGAGTTTGATGAGTTTTTCCAATCCATTTCAAAACTCAAGGCTTATAACTCTACTCTTTGCAAAGCTATTGCTGAGCTAGAGGAGCTTGCTTTGATTTTGAAGGCTTTGGATTTGCCTAGAGGAGCTTGCAAGATTAGATTTTGTATTGCTAGGGGGCTAGGGTATTACACAGGGATTATTTATGAGACAACTCTTGATGCTCTTTCCGAGCTTGGTAGCGTATGCTCTGGTGGGAGGTATGATAAGCTCACACAAACTTTTAGCAAAGAACCAATGAGTGGAGTAGGGGCAAGCGTTGGCTTAGATCGTCTTTTGGCTGGGCTTGAGGAGTTAGGAAAGATTGAGAGCAGGAAAACAAAGGCGCGGATTCTTTGTATCGCGATGAATTTAGAGCAGATGCCCTTTGTGCAGAGGATTGCACAGGATTTAAGAGATAGAGGGCTTGCTTGCGAGGTTTATCCAGATTATTTAAAGCTAGGTAAGATTTTTTCTTATGCAGATTCTAAGGGTTTTGAGTATGTGGGGGTTGTGGGTGAAGATGAAGTGAAAAATCAACAAATAAGCCTCAAAAATATGAAAAGTGGTGAGCAAAAGCTATTGACTTTGGAAGAGATATTGCAAATGTGTAAG
>CAUWEE010000013.1:0-9732 GCA_963557095.1 uncultured Helicobacter sp.
GAGAGTGCGACTTTGGCGCAAATCAATGTGCCTAGAGCAAAAGTGCATTGTGAATATTTTTTGGAATTTCAAAGTGAAGAAAAATTTGATTTCATCCTCTCTAATCCTCCTTTTTATCGCTCACAAATTCTTCCCTCCAAAAATCCCCGCCTCAATCTGGCGCGAAATGAGAGTTCCCTGCCTTTAGAATCGATGCTCAAACAAATGAAGAGAGTGCTTAAACCCAATGGGACAATTGTGTTTTGTTATGATGCTAAGGAGACCCATCGCGTTTTTTATGAGCTTAAATGCGCAGGTTTTAATGCTGAGGTTGCGCGATTTGTGTATCCTAGAGAGCATCAAGATGCGAGTTTGGTGATGATTAAAGCTAGGATTCAAAGCAGAGCAAGCCTTCAAATTCTTCATCCACTTTTTACTCATATCGGGAAAAATCAAGGAGATATTTCTTCTGAAGTGCAAGAGATCTACGCGCTTTGTAATACTTACAGCATTAAAATTGAAGAAATCTAAAAAAACGCTAGAATCTCGCTTTTGCTAAAGGAGAAGAAATGCTTTTAAAAGATGAAATAGCAAAAAGTGGAAATGTTCTTTTTGCATATCGGAGCTATATTCCTCTTGTGATTGTCCCGCTTATCATCGCGTGCGTATTGAGCTTTGGACAGAATCTTATTGGGGGGGGGGGATATAATCTTGCTTTGATTTGGCTTGCTTTGATTGTTGGATGTTTGGGGCAGTATATCCGAATCTTGGTTGCAGGCTATGTCCCAAAAGGCACGAGTGGGCGCAATACCCACGCACAGGTCGCAGAATCGCTGAATACGACGGGCATGTATTCCTTATGTCGCAATCCTTTGTATCTAGGAAATTTTTTGATGATGATTGCCCCTGTTCTTTTGGTGGGAAACTGGCTTTTAGTTTTTTTGTTTTGCATTCTGTTTTGGCTTTATTATGAGCGAATTATTTATGCAGAGGAACAGTTTTTGGAACAAAAGTTTGGTGAGGAGTATGTTGGTTGGGCAGAAAAGACCCCAGCATTTTTCCCTTCTTTTAGGAATTACACAAAAAGCATTTTGGGGTTTTCGCTCAAAACAATGATTAAAAGAGAGTATCACTCTTTCTTTGGTCTTACTTCTTCTTTGCTTGCGGCGAATTATTTGATTGTTTTCTTTGATACATTTGAAGTCTCTTTTGCTCTTAGCAAGATTTTAAGCATTGTTTTTGTTTTCTCGGCGATCTTCTATCTTGTGGTGAGACTACTTGTGAAGAAAACAAGCTTTTTTGAAGTTGAAGGGAGATAGCCCCCTCCCATTTTACTTTGTAGGAATAATGAAGCCAATCTCTACTTGTGACCAAGTTAATCCTTGATGCTGTGTCTTGCAAGCTTCGCTAATGCTTTTGTAAGCATCATCAAGCTTGAAACTTAAAATATCAATAATTCCTTTTGCCAAGAGACTTCCATCTTTGACTTCATATTGCAATGGCACAAGTTGTGTTTTTTTGTTCATTGTAATTTTTGCAAGAATTGTCCCCGCATTTTGTCCCTCAATGACTTTTTCAAGCTTAACTTTGATATTTTTACCTATAAATTTTTGAAAAAAACTAAGAGTAAGGTTTTTCTCTGAGGCTGGATTACCTGTGGAAACTTTTTCTGGATCGATTGTCGCTGTTGATCCTGTAAGGACTCCAGCAATCCCACTCCCACGAGAAAATTTAAGTTTAATGTCTTTGAAACTCCCTTTGACTCCTGTTTTATTGGCAAACTTATAGCCTATCCAATAAACTTGAGTATTGGAAGTATCCAAGTCTATTCCAAAACAAAAACTTAAAAATAAAATTGAGGAAAGAATGATTCTTTTCACAACTAACTCCTTTAGAAATATTTAACACCCTATGTAATTTATTGTAATCATTTTTTTGTTTTTTTTCAAAAAACGCAGGACTTGTGTTTTAATGCCAAGAAAAAAGGAGCGAATGAATATGGTGTGTGTTTTTGATATTGAAACAATCCCTGATGTTGAGCTGCTTAGGGAAAAATTTGGATACACGGGAAGCGATTTGGAGGTTTGTTTGAAAGCTTTTAAAGAGCAAGAAGAAAAAAGTGGGAGTGAGTTTCTTCCGATTGCTTTTCATAAAATTATTTCTATTGCTGCTGTATTTTGCGATGAGTATGGACGCTTTGAGAAAGTTGGAGTTTTTGGACGGAAGGGGGGCAATCCGAGTGATGAACTTATCGAGGCTGTTACTTTAGGAGAATTTTTGAAGTGGTTTAACAAAAACCAACCTAGACTTATAAGCTTTAATGGTCGTGGCTTTGATATCCCTACGATGATGCTTAGAGCCATGAAATACAACCTTGAATCTATGGCTTACTATGAGCAAGACAATCCGCAGATCAACAAAAATAAATGGGAGAATTATCGCCAAAGATATAGTGAGCGATTTCATACAGATTTGTTAGATAGCTTGGGGCATTATGGGAGCGTGAGGGGAATTAGGCTTGATGATGTTGCAAGCTTGTGTGGCTTACCTGGAAAATATGATGTGAGCGGAGATGATGTTTATCGTCTGTATTATGGTGAGCAAGATTTGCAAAGGATTGATGAATATTGTCAAAGCGATGTTTTAAATACTTATTGGGTTTATCTCAAATATGAGATTCTAAAGGGAAATTTAATCTTGAGTGACTATGTGGGAATCTTACAAGATTGGCTTTCTAAATTTCCAAAGGACAAGAGCTATTCTTCAATTTTTGTCCAAAAGATTGAGCAAGAGATTGAAAAATGCAGTTTGTAGATGAGAATGGAGAAGTTTTTGAGAGGGAGGCCTTGATCAAAGAGATTGAGGATTTGCTTAATCGTATGGATTCAAAGCATCAGAGTGTTTTGGCATCTGAAGTAGTGAGTGAGCTTGATTTGCAGTCTTTGATTTCTATTCGTGAAAATTTATTGAAAAAAAGTGGGGAGGAGATTAGGGAAAATCAAGAATGGCTCTTTAGTCTTGTAGATGCCTAAATAAGGCTGTGATATGATTTCTAAAATTTATAGGCTAAGCAGTGGGAAAAATAATGAAGCAAGAATATTTTGAAATTTTGATTGAACCTTATCAATGTGCAGAGGTATTTTTGGATTTTATAGTCCATAACATTCAATCTTGCATTGAAGAGCTTTGGACACCTTATCATTTAGAAGATCACAATGCAAAGCTTGCTTCATTTGATTTGACACAATTTTTTCCTAAAGAGCAGCAAAAGTTTTATCAAATTGTTATTCGGACGCAGAGTGAGCCTATGGGGATTTTGGAAATGCTTAAAGACTTTGCAAAAACCTTGTCTTTGCGTATGGAAGAGGAAGTTGCTTTTGGCTTTGGGTATAGAATCTGCCAAAACAAAGATTGGATTGAGGCCTATAGGCAGTCTATCCTCCCCGTGGTTGCTGGTGGATTTTATATTCGTCCTTCCTGGCATTTGCAAGGCGCTGATGATTTGAGAGACATAGTGATTGATCCTGCTTTGGCTTTTGGGTCTGGTCATCATGCAACAACTTCGATGTGTTTGGAACTTTTAAGCAAGATGAGCCTGTCAGGAAAAAGACTTTTAGATGTGGGCTGTGGAAGTGGAATTTTGAGTATCGCTTCTGCTATGTTGGGCGCAGAGGTTGAAATATGTGACACAGATGAGCTTGCAATTCAAGAGAGCGAAAAAAACTTCGCCCTTAATTCTCAAGTTTTTCAAAAAAGCTGGCTTGGCTCTATTGCTCAAGCTCAGGGGGATTATGAGGTGATTGTGGCAAATATCGTTGCATCCATTTTGGTGATGCTTCAAAAAGATTTTGACTCTAAGCTTAAAAGGGGCGGGATTTTGATCCTCTCAGGAATTTTGGATGAGTATAGGGATTGGGTTTTGGAGAATTTCAGAAATTTTGAGACTAAACAAATCCTCAAAAAAGATGAGTGGGTTGCCCTAAAACTTATCAAAGTTTAAGTAACATTATTAAAAATTTTAGCAAAGGCGGGATATGAAAGAAAATCCAAAAGATAAAAAACCTATGTCTAAAAATCCTATTTTAATTTTTGCCATTTTTGCTTTGGCGGCGATGGTAATTTTTAGATTCTTTTCCCCAAGTGATGAGGGATTGAGTGGGAAAGTAAGCGGAATAAGTTCAAAAAAAGAGATCACTTATTATGAACTTAAGCAATTGATACAAAATAAAGAATTGAGTGCTGTAAGTATTGGACAAACAACAATCAAAGCAGTTTCAAACGATGAAAAAACGCTTTATTGGGCAAAGCGGGTTGGCGATCCTTCTTTGGTCAAGCTTTTGGATGAAAACAAGATCCCTTATAGCGGCTTTAGTGAAGAAAATATTTTTATGGAGATTTTAAGTTGGATTTTGCCCGTGCTTATTTTGATTGGCTTTTGGATGTTTATGGCAAATCGTGTACAAAGAAATATGGGGAACGGAATCTTTGGAATGGGGAGTGCGAAGAGATTTGTCAATGCTGAGAAGCCTAATGTTAAGTTTGAAGATATGGCGGGGAATGATGAGGCAAAAGAAGAGGTAGTAGAAATTGTAGATTTCCTTAAGCATCCTGATCGCTATACGCTTTTAGGTGCGAAGATTCCACGCGGTGTTTTGCTTGTGGGGCCTCCAGGAACAGGGAAAACTCTCCTTGCTAAGGCTGTTGCTGGGGAAGCAAATGTGCCTTTTTTCTCAATGAGTGGAAGTAGCTTTATTGAGATGTTTGTGGGAATGGGAGCTAGTCGTGTGCGAGATTTGTTTGAGATGGCAAAAAAAGATGCACCAAGCATTATCTTTATTGATGAGATTGATGCGATTGGAAAGAGTCGTGCAGCAGGTGGAATTGTTAGTGGAAATGATGAAAGAGAGCAGACGCTTAATCAACTTCTAGCAGAGATGGATGGGTTTGGAAGCGAAGCTGCTCCTGTGATTGTTTTAGCAGCAACCAATCGGCCAGAGATTTTAGATCCTGCACTTTTGAGACCAGGGCGATTTGATCGTCAAGTGCTTGTAGATAAACCTGATTATAAAGGACGGCTTGATATTCTTAAAGTCCATATTAAGGGCATTAAACCTAGTCGTGATGTTGATTTGCAAGAAATTGCAAGAATGACTGCTGGGCTTGCTGGGGCAGATTTGGCAAATATTATCAATGAGGCTGCGTTGCTAGCAGGAAGAGTGAATAAAAAAGAAGTTACACAAGCTGATCTCAAAGAAGCAGTGGAGAGAGGGATTGCAGGACTTGAGAAAAAATCGCGTCGCATTAGCAAAAAAGAAAAGCGTATTGTTGCCTACCATGAGAGTGGTCATGCCCTCATCAGCGAGCTTACAAAGGGAGCGGATAAGGTCAATAAGGTTTCTACACCTCAAGAAAACAAATACCTTGTCCAAAAGCATGAACTAATCGCTGATGTAGATGTCTTGCTTGGTGGAAGGGCTGCTGAAGATGTGTTCTTGGGAGAGATTTCTACTGGAGCAAGCAATGATCTAGAAAGAGCCACGGATATTCTTAAGGCTATGGCAAGTTATTATGGAATGACTGATGTGAGTGGGCTAATGGTGCTAGAAAAGCCTAGAAATTCATTCTTAAATGGTGGAATGGGTGGAAGTGCGGAATATAGCGAAAAGACTTCAGAAAAACTTGATTGTTTTATACAAAACACTCTTTCAGAGCGTTTCGAGAGCGTCAAACAGACACTTAGAGATTATGCAGGAGCTATTGAGACAATGGTGCAAGAATTGCTTGAAAAAGAAGTAATTGATGGAGAGAAAGTAAGAGAAATTATTCAAACTTATGAGGAAGAAAACTCCTTGCCCTCAAGACTTATAGCGCATGAAGACGAAGAGAGTTAGAGGAGGGCATATGAACTCACAAAATTTTTTTCTTGCTAAAGAGGGGCACAAAGGGGCAATATTGCTAGCTATTCTTATTGTTTTGAGTTTAATTTTCGATCTAAATCATTTTGCTTTTTTGCTTTTTTGCTTTTTTGCTTTTTGGATTGTCCTGTTTCGCAATCCCGAGCGAAAGGCTTTCCACCTTTCTTCCAATGCTTTTTTGTCTCCCATTGATGGCAAGATTATACAGATTCAATCCAATGGAGATTATGCGCTTATAAGAATTGAAGTTGGGCTCTTTGATGTGGGAATTTTGCATGCTCCAGTAGAGATTGCTTTCTGTCAAGTTGCCAATATTTATGGCTCTCCTTTGTTTTTCTCATCTAAAAAATCTATGCTTTCTCCACAAAGTGAAGTTGTTTTTGGTGAGCATCAAATGAGATTTACTCAAAACCTTTTTCATATTCCCCCAATTGATTCGGAGAGAAGTTATTCTCAAGGGGAGAGAATGGGGTTTTTGAAAGCAGGAAGCGTTGAGCTTAGAATCAAGAAGATCGAATTAAAAGTGAATGTTGGCGATAGACTTAAAGGAGGGGAAAGCGTGATAGGATATTTGCAATGAAAATCAATCCTTTGTATATGCTTCCAAATGCTTTTACTGCAGGAAGCGTGTTTTTGGCGATGCTTAGTATTATTTATGCCTCAAGAGAAGAGTTTTCTCTTGCTTGTTGGATGATTATGATTTCAATGGTTTTAGATGGACTAGATGGACGGGTTGCAAGACTGACAAATACTTCTTCAAAATTTGGCGTAGAATTTGATTCTCTAGCTGATGTCGTAGCTTTTGGTGTGGCCCCAGCAATGCTTGTCTATTTTTATCTTGGTCAATATTATGGGCGATTGGGAGTAGTGGTCTCTGCTTTGTTTGTAATTTTTGGAGCAATTCGGCTTGCAAGATTTAATGTAACAACCTCAAATGAGCCTAATTTCTTTATTGGCCTCCCCATTCCTTCAGCAGCAGCATTTGTTGTGGTGTGGATTTTATTGAATGAGGCTTATGGTTTTTTGAAATTGCCTTCTGTTTCTTATGCTCAATTTAATCCCTTAAATAATGACTTGGAAGCCTTGATGAATCATCAAAATTTTTTGGGTTATTTGTTGATTGCCTCTGTGTTTCTTGTAGGAATCTTAATGGTGAGCAATATTCGTTACCCCTCTTTTAAAAAAATGCAGTGGAATATCAAGATTTTTGTCATCCTTCTTTTGCTTTGTGCTGCAATTGTGTATCGGCCTATTGAGGGCTTGGTTTTTTTGATCAATGCCTATGTCTTTTATGGGATTTTGCGCTGGTTATTTGTCTTGACAAGAATTAAAAGGAGAATAAGTTAGCCCCCTCCCCTTTTTTTGATGTTTGAGCTTATTCTTTGAGAGAATAAGCTTTGGCATTTTTCCCTAGATAGATGATTTTGATTTTTCCCTGATTGTTTGACTTTAAAATCGGGCGAGAGCTTTGTGAGATTCCATAAAATTTGAGTTGAGCCTGTAGAGATGGAAAAGTTTTGAGGCTTGTAATATTTTGAGATTTAAGTGTTTGAGCAAGCTCTTTGGCAAAATAAAAATTGCTTAGAAAATGTCTTTTGGGTTCAAAAAGAAACAAAAATTTATTTCCAAATAGCAAGATGCTCTCAAAAACAAGAGGAATCAAAATAATATAAAATCGCCTTAGATAAGCCTTTCTAAACTGCGGCAATCTTAGGCGAATGCTGTGTAGAAAATCCTTGATCATTATGGGAAGTCCAATGGTGCTCAAAGGAAGAAAACTAAAAAAATCAATCGCTTGCCTAAGAGATAAAAGAAGAGAGAATAAAATTGAAGTTGTAGCAATATAAAGCATAAGACTGTTTTCTTTTTTGACAATTCCTTGATAGAGCGTAAAAATATAAAAAATAAGCAAAAGTGGTGAATAAAGAAGGGCAAGCAAGCCTACTGTGTCAAGAAAATGACCTCTAGGCAATCCTCCAATAGGAAGTGAAAAGCAATACATATTGATTGAAAAGCCAACAAGAGAGAAAACAAGAAGCTTATTTTGTTTGAATCTTAGAGCATAAAAAAATAAAGCTAGAAAAATGATACTAAAGCTTATATCAAGTAGGCTTCCTAGAATGCACAAGATGAAAAATGGAATGTGAAGCTTTTTGAGATGAAAAAAACATAAAAGCAGAGCAAAAAAGACAATAAAAACACTTTTAGAGACAAGAATTGAAGTGATGTTTATCCCAGGAAGAAGCGAATAAATCAATGCGCATAGAAGGGAATCTTGTGGCTTTGTGAGATAGTTTTTGCAAATACTAAAGATGAGACATATGTTGCATAAATGAACACACAGGAATGGAAGCCTTAAAGCAAAATCGTTTTGTCCAAAATATTGAAGAAAAAAACGAGCGAAAGAAAAAACATAGCCTTTTTGTTCAAAAATGCCATAGGCTTCTTGAGAGCTGATGCTGATTTGACCAATCATTGTCCCCAAAAGAAGCGAATCGGCAATGAGCAATCCAATAAAAAGCAGATTAACTCTCATATCGCTCCCTTTCAATTTTGATGCAGCGATTTTGGACAAATTGCAGTCCATTTTCAAGTGCCAGAGTCTTTGCAGCATCATTGTGGATGCCAAGTTGCAGCCAAATGCCTTTAAGTGAGGGAAAATTGAGTGAGATAATACTCTGTGTAAGTTCTAGACATGCCTCACTTTTTCTAAAAATCACAATCCAGTCAAGATCCACCCCTTGTAGCTCTTTGATGTCTTGAGTTGCTATTTTGCCAAGAATTTTTTGAGCTTTAGGATAAATGGGAAAAATTTCATAAGCTTGTTTTTGAAGATAAAGCCCAACTTGATGACTTGGCTTGCTTGGATTGGGAGAGAGGCCAATAATTGCAATTTTTTTGATTGAAGCAAAATCAATCATTTTATTCTTCTCCTTATTGTGGGATATTTGAAGTCTTTGAAGGCGACGGGAAAAGCAATAAGTAGGCCTGAAGTGATGACAAGAATTATGCCAAGAGTTGTCAGAGTATTGGGGAGAGGATCACCTAATGCAAGCCCCAAAAAGAGGCTAAAAACAATCTTGCTATAATCTAGGGGCGCTAAGACAAAAGCTTTTGTCACAAAAAATTGCCCCAAAGTTCCAGTCAATCCCATTGCAAAAATATAAATCCACATTGAGCGAGGAATGCTCTGCCATGCCAAAAAATCAAAGGTAAAAAATGAATGAAGCAAGATTCCAAAGAGACTCATAAGGCTTGCAAGGATTCCAAAACTCAGAATGATAACTCTCTCTTCAAAATATTCCCTACATCCTCTTAGGCTAACCAATGCAATTGCCGCGGTAATACCGCTTAATATCCCAATGATTGCATTGACTAGGGATATATTTGAACTAGGATTGCTAATAAGGATGATTCCTACGAATCCCAAGCAGGTGGCAAAAATGACGATGATGCTTAGGGTTTCTTTTAAGAAAAAGAATGCAAAAATAACTGCATATAAAGGTAGGCTCTGAGCAAAAGTTGATGCTGTGCCTAGAGGAATGGTTGAAATATTGTAGAAAAACAAAAGCATTGAGCTTGCTCCACAAAAGGCACGAACAAACAATAAGAAGTAACCTCCCTTTGCATGGGTTTTTTGCAGAGGTTTAAATAGAAAAAGAAGGGCAACAAAAAAACACATTAAGATGGAGCGAAAAAGCATGCATTGTGTAATGCTTAAATGCGAACTTAAAATTTTGATGCAAGCATTCATAAGGGAGAAAAAAATACTTGCCAAAAGCATAGAAAGCAAGCCCAGAACATTTTGGTTATTCATCGCAATTTTTTTGTCTTTACT
>CAUWEE010000014.1:0-9669 GCA_963557095.1 uncultured Helicobacter sp.
CCCTGTTTTTTCGTCTTTATCCCACAATACAAGTCTTACTTTAATCTTAAGAGGAATAGAGTAAGTAATTCCTCTAATCATTGCCTCTGTTGCTGTGTATTTGGGTTTTCCAAACTCACAGCCCATATACTCTAAGGTAATGCGATTCTGCGCATCCTGAATAGGAAAAATGGAGCGAAAAACTCTTTCGATTCCACTTTCACAATTAGGATCGGTTGAGAGAAAAGAATTATAACTCTCTCTTTGTAAAAGCAATAAATTAGGAACTTCTAGGTTTTGTGGATTTTGTGTAAAATCAACGCGTAATCTATTTTTTAAATCATTTTTCATTGGCATTACTGAATCCTCGAATTAAAATTTGAAGAGTTAAGTACTCTAAATAAAGCCCCTAAGAGCCTTAATTAGAAAACTTAATATTGATAAAATACAAAAATGCCCCTAGAAAACTCTAGCGGGCATTTCAACTCAAAAAAACTAAAATGTGCTTGAAACTTATTTAATTTCAACCTTTGCACCAGCTTCTTCAAGCTTCTTTTTCATTGCCTCAGCATCATCCTTGCTGGCACCTTCTTTGATTGTATAAGGTGTTTGTTCAACTGCATCCTTAGCTTCCTTTAGTCCAAGACCAGTAAGCTCTCTTACTGCTTTAATTGCATTGATTTTATTTGCTCCACCATCAACCAAAACAACATTAAACTCTGTTTTTTCTTCAGCAGCAGAAGCTCCAGAAGCAGCAACTCCAGCACCAGCAACAACAGTAGGTGCAGCACTTACTCCAAATTTTTCTTCAAATTCTTTTACAAGCTCAGAAAGCTCTAAAACAGAAAGACCAGCGATATATTCCAATACATCTTCTTTTGTGATTGCCATTTTTTACTCCTTATATTTTAAAAAGAACTTTACTGTTCTTCTTTTTGTTTTCTTAAGTTATCAAGACCTGTAACAAAGTATCTTGCGGGTGCAGTCCACACAGAAAGCAACATTCCAATGAGCTCATCTTTGCTTGGCAATTTAGAGATTGCTTCAATATGACTAACATCAACAACTTCTTTATCAAAGTATCCAAACTTCAATGAAAAATTGTCTTTATTTTCTTGTGCAAACTTACACACAATCTTTGATAAAGCAATCTGATCATCGCCCCAAATAAAAATATTTGTGTCCTTGAGTACTTGCTCAGGAAGTTTTACTGAATCCATCGCAATTTTTGCAAGTGTATTTTTGATAACCTGAACTTTGATCTCAGCAGATCTTGCTTGAGCTCTCAACTTCTCAAGTTGCTTAACTTTAAGTCCTTTGTAGTCACAAACAACAATTGCAGAAAGCGTAGAAAAATCTGATTTCAGAGACTCAACGACTTCTTGTTTTTCTTGTTTGGTCATTTTTTCCTCCTTTCAGACTTAAGGACATATATTGGAAATTAAGCCTTTGCAGACACCAATAGTCTTAGTCTAAGATAAATTATTGTTTTACTTAAGCTCTAGAAGCTCTTGAGCATCGATTCTCACAGCAGGACTCATCGTCAAAGACAAAGAGCTATTTCTAATATATTTTCCTTTGGCAGTTGCTGGCTTTAAACGATTGACTGCTCGTACAAACTCCAACATATTTTCTTTAATTTTTTGAGTTTCAAAACTTACCTTTCCAATTGGGGCATGAATATTGCCTTTTTTATCTACGCGGAAATTAACTTGCCCTCCTTTAGCATTGCTCACAGCTTTTGCAACATCTAAAGTGACTGTTCCTGTTTTTGGATTTGGCATAAGCCCCTTTGGCCCCAAAATCCTCCCCACTTTTCCAACTAAAGCCATCATATCAGGAGTTGCGATAACCATATCAAAATTAATGTTTCCATTTTTAATCTCTTCTGCCAAATCCTCATCGCCAACAACATCAGCACCAGCACTTCTTGCTTCATCAGCCTTGATTCCCTTGGCAAAAACCGCAACCCTTGTTGTTCTTCCTGTTCCATGTGGCAAGACCACTGCTCCACGAATCATTTGATCAGCATGACGAGGATCAACCCCAAGTCTTAACGCGATCTCAACAGTCTCATCAAATTTTGCAGAAGCCAAAACCTTCAATGTAGAAACACCATTTTCTACATCATAAACCTTATTCACATCAACTTTTTCAGATAAATCTTTTAATCTTTTTGATACTTTTTTTGCCATCTTTTCTCGTCCTCATACTTTAATCTACAATCTCAATACCCATACTTCTTGCACTTCCAGCAACAATTTTTTTAGCTGCTTCAATATCAGTCGTATTCAAATCTTCCATCTTTGTTTTTGCAATCTCTTCAAGCTGAGCATTGGATAATTGACCCACCTTATTTTTCAAAGGATTATCAGATCCCTTCTGAAGTTTAATTGCTTTTTTGATCAAATCTGTGACTGGTGGTTTTTTTGTCACAAAAGTAAAGCTCTTATCCTGATAAACAGTGATAATCACGGGAATATTAAAATCTCCCATATCTTTTGTTTTTTCGTTAAAAGCCTTACAAAATTCCATAATATTCACACCTCTCTGTCCTAGCGCTGGACCAACAGGTGGAGAAGGATTTGCTTTTCCCGCAGGAATTTGTAACTTAAGTTCACCAACAATTTTTTTTGCCATATTTTAATCTCCTTCTTTAATAAATCAATAACATTGTGAATTAAATAATTTTTTCAACCTGTGAATACAGAATCTCAACAGGTGTATTGCGTCCGAAAATAGACACATTAAGCTTTAATTTTTCATGCTCCATATCATACTCTTCAACAATCCCAGTGAAATTTGCAAATGGACCATCAACAATTCTTACAACTTCCCCAGAATCGAAGAAAATCTTTGGCTTAGGAGCAGCCCGATTCTCAACCTTCTCTAGAATATTCTTAATATCGGACTCAGTTAATGGAGTAGGTTTCTTGCTCTCTCCAATAAAACGCCCAACACGAGGCAAAGACTGTATCATATGCCACAATTGCGTATCTAATTCATCCACTTGAATAAAAACATATCCAGGATAAAGACTGCGCTCTGTTACTCTCTTCTTGCTATTTTTTATCTCAATGATATCTTCTGTTGGAACAACAATATCCTTAAGCCGTGCTTTTATATTGCACTCACGAAAAAGATTTTCAATTGCCTTTTTTACAGACTGCTCACTTCCTGAGTAAGTTTGTATAGCATACCAATCCAAACTACACCTCTCTAAGTAAATTCTACAAAATGTTTGATATAGAATTCGATAAAACTAAATCAACCAAAGCCAAAAACAGAGTTACGATACTCACAACAATAGATACAGCAATCAATGCTACTTTTAGCTGTTGTCTTGTTGGAAAAATAACTTTCCACAGTTCCTCTTTGGCATTTTGATAATAATCTATCATTTTTTTTATCATTTCTACTATCTCATCTCAATTTGGCAGGCCAGGAGGGATTCGAACCCCCAACACTCGGTTTTGGAGACCGACGCTCTACCATTGGAGCTACTGACCTAATCTCAAAACTAAAGAGTTTAACTCTTTAGTTTAACTTCTTTATGAAGCGTATGTTTGTTAAGCCTAGGGCAAAACTTTTTGAGCTCCAGCTTTTCAGTGTTAGTTTTTCCATTCTTTGTCGTGCTGTAATTGATATCACCGCACTCTGAACATTTCAAACCAATTTTTACTTTCATTGTAAATCCAAATTATTCAATAATTTTTGTAACAACACCAGCACCAACAGTTCTTCCACCCTCTCTAATGGCAAAACGAGTCCCTTCTTCAAGAGCAATTGGGCTAATAAGTTCAACAGAAATTTTTACATTATCTCCAGGCATAACCATTTCTGTTTGTTCAGGCAATGTAATAGCACCCGTCACATCAGTTGTTCGAACATAGAACTGTGGTCTATAATTGTTAAAGAATGGTGTATGTCTTCCACCCTCTTCTTTTGAAAGAACATAAATTTCACCTTCAAATTTCTTGTGAGGAGTAATTGATCCTGGCTTACAAAGAACCATTCCTCTCTCAACTTCTTCTTTTTTTGTTCCTCTAAGCAAGATTCCAACATTATCTCCAGCTTCACCACTGTCAAGTTCTTTTCTAAACATCTCAACGCCAGTTACTGTTGTTTTTTGAGTGTCTCGGATTCCAACGATTTCAACCTCATCGCCAACCTTTACCACACCTCTTTCAATTCTTCCAGTTACAACAGTTCCACGACCAGCAATTGAGAACACATCTTCAACGGGCATCAAGAAAGTTTTTTCCGTATCTCTTTCTGGAGTTGGAATATATGCATCTACTTCAGCCATAAGTTTGAGAACCTTTTCTCCCCATTCACCCACATTTCCAGCTTTCGCTTCCTCTAATGCTTTAAGTGCTGAACCTGCAACAATTGGAGTATCATCTCCTGGGAAATCATAACTGCTCAAAAGCTCTCTTACTTCCATCTCAACAAGCTCAAGCAATTCTGCATCATCAACCATATCTTGCTTATTTAAGAACACAACAATGTAAGGAACACCTACTTGGCGCGAAAGAAGAATGTGTTCTCTAGTTTGAGGCATAGGACCATCTGCAGCGGAAACAACAAGAATTGCGCCATCCATCTGAGCTGCACCTGTAATCATATTTTTTACATAGTCAGCATGCCCTGGACAATCAACATGCGCATAATGTCTATTTTCTGTCTCGTATTCAATGTGAGAAGTTGCAATTGTAATCCCTCTTTCTTTTTCTTCTGGAGCATTATCGATGTTGTCATAATCTTTTAACTCCGCCAAACCTTTTGTTGCCAAAACAGCAGAAATCGCGGCACTAAGAGTCGTTTTACCATGATCAACATGCCCAATTGTTCCAACATTAACATGCGGTTTGCTTTTTACAAATTTTTCTTTAGCCATTTTAAATCTCCTAGCTTTTCATAAAATAAAAAATGCTCCAAAATTATAACAGAAACTTAAATGCGTATTCTGCTTATTTTGACAACACCTAACAACTTGAAACTGGAGCCCATAAGCGGATTTGAACCGCCGACCTCTTCCTTACCAAGGAAGTGCTCTGCCCCTGAGCTATATGGGCAAAACCCCAGAACAATAGAATAAATGGGATAAATTTTCAAGAAGAAATTGGCTCCCAGATATGGAGCGGGAAACGGGGCTCGAACCCGCGACCCTCAGCTTGGAAGGCTGATGCTCTAGCCAACTGAGCTATTCCCGCAAATTATAAAAGCAAATCGACTACCACTTCTGGCTAAAAAGTGGTGGTGAGACGTGGATTCGAACCACGGAAGACAAAGTCAGCAGATTTACAGTCTGCCCTCGTTGGCCACTTGAGTATCTCACCAAATTAGCTTATCACCGGTCAAACACCAAAAATTATGGAGCTGGTTAAGGGACTTGAACCCCCGACCTGCTGCTTACAAGGCAGCTGCTCTACCAACTGAGCTAAACCAGCACTCAAAAACAAAACCCGCATTCTATAGATTTTTATACTCAATGTCAAGAGAATCTCTTATTTTCGAATCAAAAATGGCAAATCAAATTCTTGTCTTGAAAAAATACGGCTATTTCTAATTTCTTTATGCTTGATTTCATAAACATAAAACCCCAAACGCTTAAGTCGATCCCGAACAATACCTTTTTGAGAATAAGTCGTAATTATTCCATCTTCCTTTAGAATTCTAGATAATTTTAAAAAATATTCATCGCTCCAAAGATCTGGATTTTTATCTGGAGAAAAAGCATCTTGATAAACAAGATCAAAAAAATGATCATCAAAAGACTGCAAATAATCTAAGGCATCTCCCCAGAAACATTCAATCTTCCATAGATTTTTTTCAAATTTTCCATCTTGCTGAAGTGCAGTTAAAATATTCTCAATCCTTTCTCCATCAAGAATTTCAATCTCTGCAGGATAGGACATTTGCAAAAGTTTTTGAATGAGCGATAAGTCTTTCTCTGGACTATAAATCTCAATTTTTCCTGGGTAAGCCATTTTTAAATATTGATAAAGCGTAAAAAATGAGTTGTAACCCAAACCAAAACAAATATCTAAAATTCGAATCCTGCTTCTTGAAAGAAGATTAAGGCATTGAATAGGTGGGAGGACATGTTTTTGCATTGTCTCGCGCACTGCTCCATCTTTAAGGCTATGGTAACTCTCTTGATACAAAGAATTAAAAAGTGTATTGCTCCCATCCCCACTTACATATTGCTTAATATTCAAGTCCGATTTCTCGTAATCTTTCACGAATATAACGCATTTGAATATTTTTATCAAAGCACCACTTTGGTGCTAAAAGCCCATCATCATGTGCTCCAGAGCTAATACGATGCAAAACAACATCGCTAGGGATCTCTTTCAAAGATTGCAGGATTAGATTCACATAAGCCTCTAGCGAAATGGGTGTATATTCCCCGTTTTTAAACATTTTTGCAAGTTGCGTATTTTTAACGACATATAAAGGATGTAATTTTAGTCCATCAACTCCCCAAGAAAGTACTTCCTTCAAAGAGTTAAGCATCATCTCCTCATCTTCATTTGGCAAACCATAAATCAAATGAGCACAAACTTTGATTCCCCTTTTGCGAGTTTGATTAAACAACTCTCTTGCTCCATCAATACTATGCCCACGATTAATAAGTTTCAAAGTTTGAGGGTAAATAGACTGAATCCCATACTCTAACCAAATCTCCTTGCCTTGCTTAATATACGATTCAAGCAAATCTAAAACTTCTTCTTTGACACAATCAATTCGCGTTCCGATACTTATTCCCACAACATTGGGCAATATCAAAGCTTCATCAAAGATTCTTTTTAAGGTCTCAAAAGGGGCATAGGTGTTGGTATAAGATTGTAGATAAATCATATATTTTGAAACTTTAAATTTATCTTTATGAAAATCTGCATGCCAAAAAAATTGCTCTTTAAGTTGAGCAATTTGATCATTGATGATGGGATTTTCCTTAAGGGAAAAATTCATTTTAATATTCTTTTGCAGATGACCAATTTTAATCATACTTGGCGAAAAACTTTCATTGCAACAATAAATACAGCCCCCTCTTGCTACACTGCCATCAATATTTGGACAAGTAAAACCTTGTAGAGAAATAGGAATTTTTCTTACTCTCTCTCCAAAAGTCTTCTTAAAGTATCTTCCTAGAGTTAAAATTTCCCTCATAAACTCAAAACATCTTTCATACTATAAAGCCCATGTTTTTGATTGATAACCCATTTTGCTGCTTCAAGAGCTCCAATTGCAAAAGTTTTGCGACTTGTTGCATTGTGCGTCAATTCAAGATATTCTCCATCACAATAAAAGCCAATAGTATGTTTTCCCACAATATCGCCTCCTCGCAGACTCAAAACTCCGATTTCATTTTCATTGCGCTCGCCGATATTACCATCTCTTCCGCTTATGCGCACATCCTCCAATCTCAAACCTCTTGCTCTAGCACATTCTTGAGCCAAAGTCATTGCCGTCCCACTTGGAGCATCTTTTTTGTGACGATGATGCAGCTCGACAATTTCAATATCAGAATCTTTTAAAACTTGAGAAACCCAAAATGAAAGTTGATTGAGCAATGCAACCCCTCGACTTGTATTGGTTGTATAAACAATAGGAATCTTTTCTGCAAGCTCTTTCATCCAAAGATGTGTCTCTGCACTTAAACCTGTCGTGCCAATCACCAAAGGCTTAGGACAAACATTCATCTCACGCAAAAGCTTCTCGCTAGCTTGATGATTTGAAAAATCAATCACAACTTCACAATGATGTAAAAATTCTTGCCACGAATCTGTGACACAAGCTCCATCTACTTGCAGCTTGCTGACATCTCTCTTATAAATACTCGAAAGGACAAAATCTTTTCCTTCCTGAATACTTTGAGCAATCAACTGTCCCATTCTGCCGGTATATCCAACAAGCCCAATCCTAATCACTAATGCCCCTCTAAATATGCCAAAACACTTAATGCTGCTGTCGCACCATCTCCAGCTGCACACACAACTTGCTTTGAGGCCTGAATCCTTAAATCTCCTGCTGCAAAAAGACCTTTTACACTTGTTCTCATCGATAAATCCACAATAACACTTCCTCGTTCATCACATTGGCAAAGCATAGAACCATCTTCTTGTTTTAAAACACTATTATTGACTTCATATCCCACAAACACAAAAACTCCCATTACATCCAAGCGTCGTGTTACTTCATTATTTATCTTAAGATTCACAGAGCTTACGCCTGAAGAATCCCCAGCAATTTCTTCTATCACTGCTGGAGTAATTAACTCAATTTTCTCATTTGCTTTCATATGCTCAATCGTGCTTGGTGCTGCACGAAATTCATTTCGCCTATGCACAAGATAGACCTTGGAGCAAATACGAGAGAGATAAATTGCCTCCTCAACTGCAGTATCTCCTCCACCAAGCACAACAACCTCTTTATTTTTATAAAAAAAACCATCACAAGTTGCACAAGTGCTTACTCCTCTACCCCAAAATTCTTGCTCACCCTTAATTCCACTTTTTTTAGGTTTTCCTCCAGTGCAAACAATAACACTTTTGGCCTCAACGATTTTGCCATCAGCTTGGATGATTTGAAAAATATCTTCTGTCTTAGTAACGCGAATGACCTCAACCATCTCATGTTTTAAGCCGAATCTAAAACACTGCTCCTGCCAAGGTTGCATAAAATCCATTCCGCTCACAACTTGCGAAACTCCTGGATAGTTTTCAATTTCACTACTCCCCGTAATCTGTCCTCCAGGCATTCCCATCTCAAATAAAACGACATTCTTTAATCCACCTCTTGTAGCATATAATCCGGCACTTAAACCAGCAGGTCCTCCTCCAATAATTGCTAAATCTAACATTTTAATCCTTTAATAAAAATTCTCTTTTGATAATAAAGAAAAAACCATAAATTTTTGGTTATCCAAGGAAAAACCTTAAGATAACTATTTTAAAGAATCTAATTTGTCTTTTAAAGCTTGTTCTGAAGCTGCGCCCACTACCTGATCAACAACTTGCCCATCTTTAAAAAATAAAATTGTAGGAATACTTCTAATTCCAAACTGTGCAGAAAGCTCCTCTTGCTCATCAGTATTAACTTTGCAAATATTTGCTATTCCAACATAATCTCCAGCCAATTTATCAATGACAGGGGAAAGCATTCGTCAAGGACCACACCAGGGCGCCCAAAAATCAACGAGAGAAACACCGCTTTTTACAAAATTTTCAAAATTATCCTTTTTAAGCTCAATATATTGACCCATTCAATAACTCCTTTTGATTGTTTTGTTAAGGTTCAGATTATACTATGAATTGTTAACATACTGATTTCTGGCTCTGGCTTTAATTGCAATCCCAATGCATTAAAAAGTAACATTTTCAAGCCATTCAATCTTCTCTCCATAAATGCTTATCCCATCAATACAATAAGGCAGATCCAAAGAGTTTTTAAGCAAATAAAATTGAATTGTTTGAACAATCCTTGAAAGCTTTGTGGGAGTAAATGCATAGATGGGATTAAATTTCTCACCCCCTTTGACTTCTACAAAATGCAAAACCCCATCCTTTTTTGCCACAATATCAATCTCGCCAAAACGCGAATAAAAATTACATTCAATAATCTCAAATTCTTTTTCTCTAAGAAAAGAACAAGCCTTTTTTTCGTATTCCCTACCTTTTT
>CAUWEE010000015.1:0-9399 GCA_963557095.1 uncultured Helicobacter sp.
GACACTAGAAACAAGAGCTTTGACTTCATCAAGGTTTAGCTGCGGAAGGAGGATAGCTTGAGAGTTTTGGCAGAGTTGCTCCGCCTTATTTAAAAAGCTATGATGAAGCACAAAAAATGTGATTTTTTCATTCTTTAGGCTTTGACAGAGCTCAATAAAATGCGAGATGGGATACATTTTTGTAGGCTTAGAGGCTTCAGGTAGGAGCAAAACTTTTTTGTATGGACTTTGCAGGAGGGATGAGATTTTTTCTTGTGCTTTTGGACTAAATCCAAAAGGGTTTTTTACCTCAAAGCAAGAGGGAAGCGAGAGGAGTTTTGCATTGCGTTTAAGGATGTTTTCTTCATAGGCGATGTGGATTTTTTCTTGATAGAACAAGGAGGAGAGAGATTCTTTGCAAGAGCTAAAGCCAAAACCCTTAAAGACTTGTGAGGGGATGATTTTGCCTATGATTGCGGATTTAATCAAACCTTGCATATCAATGAGCAAATCATAGGGCTTGAGTTTTTTAAGTTTTTGAACCTGTTGAAATAAGCTTTTGAAATCTTTGTTTTTGAAGCTTTGCTTGAGTGGAAGAGGGTGGATTGTATGGATAAAGGGAGAATCTTGCAAGATTCCCTCAAAGAGAGAATCAACAAACCAATCAATTTCATATCCCTTTTCTTTCAAAAAGGGTAAAAAGCTCATCGCCACGATAATATCTCCAAGCGCTGAGAGTTTAATAATGCCTAATCTCACTAGAGATAAACCTTTTGAAGATGGCTTTGCATTTTTGCTTCTTCAAATTTAATCTTAAAGTCAAAGATTTTGGAGTTTTTGATGATTTGCTCTTGTGCCAAATAGGATGCTCCGCTGATCAGCAAAGTGCTCTCATCAATCCTTTGGTATTTAAGCGCTGAAGGACTGATTGTGAGAAATTTTGCAAGCGAGAGAATAGAGATGAGCATTCTTAGTTGAGGAAGTGTAATGAGGGGGTTTTTGTTTTCTTTGGGGAGTTTTTTACCACTATGTTCTAGGAGCTTTTGAATAAGCTGGCGTTCTTGAATAGAAAAGCCATACTCAAGAGTATGAAAAGCAAGATATCCGCTATGAAAACATTGCATGTGTGAGCCAAGAGATTCTCCAATACAAGAGAGAGAGGCACTAAGAGAGAGAAATCTTTTTAGAGTCTTATGATCTAAATGTGGGGGGATAAGGGTGTCAAAGATTCTTAGAGCTTCTTTTTTGATATATTTGCTTCTATTGCTTTTGTTTCCAAAGCGATCAAGCGCAGCGCGAAGGGAAGGATAGAAATTGGGGGGGAAAATGTGAGGCTGCCCCCTAAATAAATCTTCCAAAAACACCCCTTCTCTGATCCCTACCCCACTTGTAATGACAACTTTGGCCTGCAAAGATTCTAAAAAAGATGAGAAAATCAAGGCCCCACTTTTAATGCTATCAATACGATCTTCTCCAAAGCCCATATTTTTCAATCTCTCTGAAGAGGAAAGCAGAATCTGATGGCAGAAATTGATGTAATGTTGAGCTTCAATTTCTATTCCGTGAAAAAAAGGCAGCCCTAGATCTTTGAGGATGATTTTTGTGATTGCACGCACGCTTCCTCCAACACCCAATACATAATCGCTTTGCAAACCCTTTGGTAATGCCTCTAGAGCCTGCCAAATAAATGCTCTAGCTTGCTCTATTTCTTCTTTCTTATCAAAAAATAGCTCTTTGAAGCGAATTGCTCCAATATCAAGTGAGAACAATTCTTCAATCTTATGATTTTTTAAAATTGCAAGCTCGCTTGATCCTCCTCCGACATCAATGCTAATCCCTTCATTTTTGTGCAAAAGATTAAGGCAGGCTAAGGCTCCATAATAAGCTTCTTTTTTGCCATCGATCACTTTGATTTGCAGACCACATTCTTGTTTGGCGCGCTTGATGAAGTCTTGGCGATTTGGCGCATCTCGCACAGCACTTGTGGCAACACAGAGAATCTTGCGACTTCCTCGACTCTTTGCAATTTGAAAAAGTCCATTCAGAGCATTAAGTGTGCGTTTAATTGGTTCTTCTTGAAGGTATCCTTGGTTCTCATAACTCCCTTCAGAGATGCGAACCCGAGATTTTTTTTCTTCAAGGAGATAGAAGCCAAAATGACTTGTTTTGGCAAAGATTGCCATACGAACAGAGTTTGATCCAATGTCGATAACGCTTACAATCTTTGCCATTAGCTTTATTCGCTTTTTTGAAGTTGGTCAAATTTGAATTTTAACTCCTCAATTGTTTCAGCATTATCAGGATCTGGACCGATGGCATCTACTGGACAGGCGCCAATGCAAGCAGGCTCATCATAATAGCCCACACACTCTGTGCATAAGTCTGGATCAACACAATAGATGGGATCCCCCTCTTCAATCGCTTCATTTGGACATTCTTCGCGACAAGCATCGCAGGCAATACAATCATCTCCAATTAAAATTGACATTTTTTCTCCTTTTCTCCTTTGGTTTCTCAAAAACACTAACAAAGTGATAATGAAATGATGTATTCTACTCTGATTTACAAGAAGATAGCATTTCTTTGTGTTTTTTGAGTTCTTTATGTTCTTCGATAAGGTCTTGAGGAATTTTTTTGAACTCCTCTTTTGCTTTTTGACATTCTCCTAGTTTGAAATACCCCCAAGCCAAAGAATCAATGAATTCATGATTGTTTGGATTGATTTTAAGGGCTCTTTGGATATAGTCAATTCCCTCCTTAATATCTTCATCATAATCAATCATAAGGTATCCTAAAAAATTTAGATAGATTGCATAGGTGTTTGTTTTTTGAAAGTCTGCATCTTGAATAGCTTGGATGCCTATTTTGAGATTTTTGATCATATTTTGAATCTGTGCTTTAGTCGCTTTGTCTTGAAGGGATTCAAAAAGATAGACTTGTGAGAGAATAAGAAATTCTGGATCTTTATCTTCTTTGTAAATAAGCATTGCTTGATGGCTAGCTTGCTCAAAGTTTTTTTTGCCCACATAAAGTTCAAGCATAATATTCCGATTGAGTGTATATTTTTTGGCAATCTTTAGAGCCTCATCAAACTTTTTTTGATAAGCATAAATGGCGATGAGGTTGGTTGCATTTTGGATTGTGGGAGATTTTTCTTCGATTCGTTCAAGTAGTTTTTCAACACGACTAACTTGCTTGGTTTTGATATAAAACTCAATACTTCTTTTGCATAAATCTTGAGAGCAGCCATATTTCTCTAAATGTGTGTTGAGTAAATCTCCAGCTAACCCAGTTTTCTGGGTGTCTAGATAGATTGAGATGATCTTTTCTAAGCTGCCTTCACTATGATTGCTTTTATAGGCGGTTTTGAGTTCTTTGAGGGCATCATCAAAGCGTTTTGTTTGCATATAAAGGCTGCCTAAAATCTCTTGAACGATAGGAGAATTTTCATTTTTTTTGATTTGTTCAATAGTGATGATTGAATTTTGAACATCGCCTAATTTGAGATAAGAATCGGCCAAAGCCTTTTCGATATCTATGTCGTATTTTTTGTCTTTTTGGTGAAATAATTGCACAAGATTGATTGTCCCTTTTGGATCATTGAGTAAGGCTGAGACTAAAATACTTTCCCTCAAATATTCAAGTTTTCCACTCTCTTCATAGAGGATAAGATATAGATCCCTTGCTTGTTCGTATTGTTGTGCATCAATGGCATTGAGTGCTTCATTGACCATATCATCTTCATTGAATCCAAAGACTTGGAAGATGCACAGCAAAAATACAAAAATTATTCTTGACATTTTTTCTCCTTTACGCCAATACATTCTTTCAAAAGCTTAGGTAGATGCTTTTTGTCTAAATAAAGCTCCCAAAATGGAAAATCTCTGCATTGCTTGGGTCTTACTTCATAGATCGAACAGCACAGCTTATTTTTGTCAAAGAAGATGCAGGCATATCCTTCTTGAAATTTTTGTTCAATAAGTGAAAATCTGTATCCTACCTTTTTGACATAATGCAAAAGAAAATCTTCAAAAGAAAGATCTAAAAAATCAGCAATTTGCTCAAGTTCTTTGAGTGATGCAAAAATATATCCACTTTCACCTGTGCAGCATTTTCCTCCACATTCCTGACATTTTGAGGGATTGAATTCAAATCCAAAGGTTTTCATACTTTGATCCAGTCTTTCTGAAAAAAGATGAGAAGCAAAATGCAGCTCATTCCTACTACAACGACTTCTCCAAAGGAGCTTAAAGCCTTTGTTTTACTCAACATAAAGAGTCCAAAAGAGCATAAAGTTGTGAGCGTTGAGAAAAGCACAGCGTGTTTTGCTCCTTTTCCATCTTTTTCTTTGACATGGTAGATGCCATAGTCGATTCCTACAATGACAATCAAAAGTAGCGCGAAGAGATGCATAATGTTAAGAGAGCTTGTAAGTGAGAGATAAAAAAGAGCACAAGAACTAGGGAGCAAAACGAAATTTAAAGAATCTAAAAAGCGTTTTCCAGTCAGGATAAGAAGTAAAAGCACAATTGCAACAAAAGCAATGCCTAAAATGAGAAGCATAGGGGCAAAAATCCCACTTGTGATTTCTTGCATTAAATCTTGAACTTGCTGTGTGTAGATTGATGAGATGTGCGAAATGGAGGCTAGATCTTGGATTCTGCCCTGAAAGTAAAGAGAGTGATCTTTTTGAAAGATTTCAACTCCAAATTGCTTCAGGCTCTCAAGAGTGATCTGTGGCTTTGAAGAAGGAGTGTGAGAGTATGAATCCTCTAGAATTTGGGCAATATCGGGTTGATGTTTTTTGATTTTATAGAGAGCTTTTTTGAAGTTTTGTTTTTGCCTAGAAAAGGCTAGAGATTTGAAATATTTTTCTCTAGATCGAATTTCGGCCTTTGTTGGGAGAAGTCCCAAAATTCCAACGCTATTTGGAGAAATGTTGGCAATCTCTTTTGCCTTCTTAAGCAGCGCATCAAGATTGGAGGCTTGGATGATGAAACTTTTTTCAGAGAGAAAGGGGGCAAAGAAGTCTTTTTGTGCATTGAAGGCTTGATTTTGATAATCAAGTTTAGAGAGATCAAGATCTTTTTGAATGTAGGCCAAGGCATAAGTTCCCAAGGCGAGCGAGAGAAGCAAAAGAAGCCAAGCGGGGATCAGGGGAATATATATTTTGGAAACCAAATCAAAATATTTAGGCTGAGCAAAGCCAATGTTTTGATAGAGAAACGAAAAGCACAAATAGGCAACACCAAGATTGATAATCGCATAAAGAGCAAGCTGATTAAGAAGAGGAAAGGGGATAAAGAGGCAGACTAAAAATCCGACTATGCTTGTCAAAAAGCCATAGAAAACTGAAGAGTTGAAAGTAATTTTTTTATGTGTATAAAATCCCAAGAAATGATGATGCATCATATAGTCGATGCAGATGTTGCTGATTCCTATCCCAAAGCTCAAGGACATAATGCTTACTTGTGGATAAATTAGAAGCAGAGAGACAATGGCAATGATATTTGAGAGCAAGATTGTGGCGATACTATTGAGGGTCAAAAAGGGGATTCTTAGAATTAAAAAATATAAAAGCACGAAAAACACAGCAGCAACAAGAGCTAAGGTATTGACTTCTTGCAGAATAAGTTGAGGGTTATGTACATCAACAAAGAGGGGAGAGTAATAATGTTTGATACCAAAGCGTTCTGCTAGTGGGGCAAAGAGATTATAAAGTTCTTCGACTGCTGTAGCATTAGAATCTTTGATTTCAATGAGAACCAAGGGAAGATCGTGGATGCTAAGTGGGTTTTGAAATTTGGGGATTTGAATGAGTCCAAGGGGATCGAGTGGATTGAGATTGTCTTGATTTTGCAGAATTCTTTGTTCCATTTCTACGCTTGAGAGCGGGGTAGTATTTAGCTTACCAAGAAAGAAATAGTATTTTTTAAGGAATTGCTGAAATTGAGGATTGTTCTTGGGATCTGTGATGATTTGCTTGATGTTTGGAAGAGAGCTTACTTGGGTTAGAAAGGCATCAAATTCTTGTAGAGATTGATTTTTGTTTGGAGCTAAGAGGATGAGCTTAGAAACTCCAATTTGACGATAGAGTTCGAGCATTTCCTTTTCTTTATTTTGTGGAAACAAATCCAAAATATCAAGGCTGATTTTTTGTTTTAGATCAAGCTTGCCAAGATATACTATTCCAAGGGCAAAGGCACAGATTAGTATCAGCAAGACAAAATTTTTACTTTTCAAGAGAACCTCTTTAACCTCTTTGAATTTGGATGGGGAAAATTACAAGATCATTTTAACGACGAGATTATAATATAAGGTTTAATAGCGAAAAGTTAAGGAGAATAGATGAGTGAAGAAAATTTTGAATTCCTTATAGAGCAGAGCAAAGAGGCGCTTAACCGTTTAAATGCTGAGGATCTAAGCCTCAAAGAAAGTTTAAAAATTTATAAAATGGGATTGGAGAGCTTAAATAAGGCTCAAGATCTTTTGGAAAAAGCAAAGTTAGAATACACTCATCTAGCCAATGATAAAGATTTGGTATAATCCGCCCCCTTAATATCAAAGGCTTGGTTTGACCCCAAATAACTCCATAAAAAGGCAAGTTCAAAATGGCAGAATCAAATAAAAATGTTCTAAATGAAGTCGAACAGCTGTTTAAGAATACGGATATCCCTTATATTTCTTATGAAAAAGTTGCACAGATTTTGCAGAGAATCCCTACCCAAGATGAAACAAAGAAAATTCAAGAATTCGCAGCAAAATACCAAAAGCAATTGATGAGTTCTTCAGAGCTTGCAAAGCTCTTAAATATTCAAGACAAAACAAAACTTCAAGAAGAAAAGCGCAAGATTTTAGATGGTGAGCTTGAAGAAGAATTTGATTTTATGAAAGAGCGGGAGCTGCTTGAATGGAGCAGAAGCGATAGTCCTGTGAGGATGTATTTGCGAGAAATGGGACAGATTCCACTTTTGACAAAAGAAGAAGAGATCTTATTGAGTAAGCAGATCGAATTTGGGGAAAACACAATCTTGGATGCGATTTGTTCAGTCCCCTATCTTATTGATTTTATTCATGATTATCGGGATGCATTAATCAATAGAGAAAGACGCGTTAAAGAGCTTTTTAAGAGCTTTGATGATGGAGAAGAAGGGGAGGAGGGTGTTGATGAAGTTGAAGATGAAGAAGCTGGGCAAAAAACTCTCTCCAAAAAAGATCAAAAACGCATTGAGAATGTATATGAGAGCTTCAAAAGGCTTGATGATGCAAAAAAAGAATGGCTTGAGGTTTTGGAATCTAAGCCAAAAGATGATGAAATGGTTCATATTTTTACTTTGGCTTATAAAAAAAATTTACTCAAAGAGAGGCTTTTGGACTTGGGTCCAACAAGCAAACTTATTACTGAGCTTGTCAAGGCGATGGAAAATTCGCTCAAAAGTGGAGATGGATTTGAAAAAGAGCTTAAGCGTTTGGAGTATAAGCTTCCACTTTTTAATGAGGCGCTGATAAAAAATCACGAGAAAATTTTGGAAAATATTACAAATATGAGTCGCGAGGAAATTGCTGCTTCTGTGCCTGAGGCAACGATGGTAAGTGTGTATATTGAGCTTAAAAAATTATTTCAGACAAAAGAGGCAAGTGAAGGGGGCTTTAATCTTGAGCCCGAAAAACTCAAAGAGATTCTAGAGCAAATTAAGAGAGGAAAAAGTATCTCTGATAAAGCTAAGACAAAGATGGCAAGATCCAATCTTCGCCTTGTTGTTAGTATTGCCAAGCGTTACACAAACCGTGGATTACCCTTTTTGGATTTGATTCAAGAAGGCAATATTGGTTTGATGAAGGCAGTGGATAAATTTGAATATCAGAAGGGCTTTAAATTTTCTACTTATGCGACTTGGTGGATTAGGCAGGCAATTTCTAGAGCTATTGCTGATCAGGCTCGAACAATTAGAATCCCCATCCATATGATTGAGACGATCAATCGAATCCACAAAATTATGCGAAAACATATCCAAGAGCATGGAAAAGAGCCTGATGTAGAGAAGATTGCTCAAGAGGTTGGGCTTGGAGTGGATAAGGTCAAAAATGTAATTAAGATTACCAAAGAGCCTGTAAGCCTTGAGGCTCCGATCGGAAATGATGATGATGGAAAATTTGGGGATTTTGTTGAAGATAAAAATGCGATTGGTCCAATGGATTATGTGCTCAAGGAGGACTTGCGAGGGCAAATTGATCATATTTTAGAACAGCTTAATGAGCGAGAAAAGGCTGTAATTCGTATGCGTTATGGTTTGCTTGATGATGAGAGTGATCGCACTTTGGAAGAGATTGGAAAGGAACTTAATGTAACAAGAGAGAGAGTAAGACAGATCGAATCAAGCGCGATCAAGAAACTTAAGCACCCAAAAGTTGGGCGTCAGCTACGAAACTATATGGAGGAATGATTAGCCCCAAAGGGCGCTTATTCCCTCTACAACTAGGCTTAGCCCAAAGACACCAAAGATGGTTAGCACAACACCATCAATCCATTTTGAAAAGCGCATAAAGATTTTAAAAAATCGTTCAATACTAAAAAGCCTTACAACAAGCATAAACCAGCATAAGGGAATAAGACTCATTAAGCAGAGTAGGGCAATCGAGGAGTTTAGGGGGAGAGTTTGGGGAAGCTTGCTTAAAATAATGCTGACAAAAATTGGGGGTTTTGGATTGGAAAGATTGGTGAGAATCCCATAGAGAAGACTTTTTGATGCCTTGGTTTGATTTCGTGAAAAGTGAGATGAATCAAAATCAGAGGGGAGTTTAAGAGAGAGAAAAATTTGCCAAGCCATATAGATGAGGTAAGTTCCTCCAAGAATTTGCACAATTTCAAAAAACGAGGTTTGGGTAAGAATATGGATGAAGAAAAATCCCACAATTAGCCAAATAATTGTGCCAATGACAATTCCCAATGAGGCAAAGTCTGCACATTTTTTGCCGCTTGTAATCGCGGTGCGGATGACTAGAAACATATCCGCACCGGGCATAATCACAGCCCAAAACCAAATCGAAACAACGCTCCAGAACGCGCTTGAGTAGAAAAAATCCAAATCCTGCTCCATAGAGTTTAAAATCAAAATTTGGAGTATAACAAAGAGCTTGCTCTGTGGCAAAGCATAAGCTTAAACAAAATGCAAACTTCCAAACACCTTGCTAAGAAGCTCTCTCATTGCCCTCTTGGCTATGAAGATAGAAACAGGGAAGAGTAGTTTAAGAATCAATATCTAAAGATAGATAAAAATCAATAAAAACACAGGCATGATCTTAAAAACACTGCAACAAATCAAGGCAAAAAAGAGAATTTTTGAGCTAAATTTTTGCGTCATTTATTCCCCCCCCCCCCCTAGTTATTGTATTATGCAGTTCTTAAATTAGAAAACAAAG
>CAUWEE010000016.1:0-9349 GCA_963557095.1 uncultured Helicobacter sp.
GTCCTCCTTCAAATCCCCTCTTAGCCTTATAACCTGTTCGTGCAGTTTGACCCTTTCCACCTCGTGTTGAAGTTTTCCCCATTCCACTTCCCTGACCCCTTCCTACACGCTTGATATCTTTTGTGCTACCACTAGCTGGTCTAATTTGTTCTAACATCTTTTACTCCTTAGGCTTTAATCTTTGCCAAAGCATCGATCGTGGCTCTCACAACATTGTAAGGATTATTTGAACCCAAAGATTTTGTCAAAATATCTTTGATTCCAGCAAGTTCGATCACTGGTCGAGCAGAACCTCCAGCAATAACTCCTGTTCCCTCACTTGCAGGTTTAAGCAAAATCTTACTTGCATTGTATTTATGCTCAATATCATGGGCAATTGTTGTTCCTTTTACATTGACTTGAATGATGTTTTTGAAAGCATCATCAATTGCCTTTTTAATTGCATCAGGGACTTCTTTGGCCTTACCCAAACCAAAACCTACAAGCCCATTTTTATTTCCCACAACCACAAGAGCATTGAAACGAAACCTTCTTCCGCCCTTGACAACCTTTGTCACGCGTCCAATATTGACAACAACTTCACTAAATTCTTCTCTATTGATTTCCATACTCATCCTTTATAGAGTGATTCCATTTTCACGCAAAGAATCTGCAAAAACGGAAATAACTCCGTGATAAAGATATCCATTGCGATCAAAGACAACTTCAGAAATTCCCCCCTTTTTTAACATATCAGCAAAAACCTTTGCGACTTCTTTTGCATTTTCCTTGTTATTGCCAAAGCCTAACTTTTTGCCATCAACACTTACAAGAGTTGCACTCCTCTGATCATCAATAGCTTGTGCATACAAATAACGATTGGATCGAAAAATGCTTACACGCGGCCTACTAGCAACTCCAAAAATTGAGCCTCTTACTCTTAACTTTCTTTTTGCTCTTAACTTCTTTTTTTGCTCTAATACTTTATTTGTCATAACCTACACCTTACTTCTTCGCAGTCTTACCAGCTTTTCTGATAATCACTTCATCACTGTATTTAATCCCCTTTCCTTTGTAAGGCTCAGGAGGTCGAAATTCACGAATCTCTGCAGCGATTTGTCCGATTTGTTGTTTATCGCTTCCTTTGATGATAATTGTATTTTTATCTACGCTCATTTCAATATTCTCAGGAATATCATATTTTACAGGATGAGAAAAACCTAGAGCAAGCTCCAAAACCTTACCCGAAACACTTGCCTTGTATCCTACACCATTGATCTCAAGCACCTTTGTAAAACCTTGACTTAAACCCACAATAATGTTGTTTGCCAAAGCTCGATAAGTTCCCCAATAAGCTCTTGATTGTGCCTCTTGATTAATGGGTTTAAAACTTAGCTCATCACTTGAGTTTTCGATAATAACACGACCAAATGTCTCTAGTTCTTTTGAGATTTTAGAATTTTTAAACACAATCTTACTTCCCTCAACACTCACGCTTACGCCAGAAGGAATATTGATTGGCCTTTTTCCAACTCTTGACATATCTAACTCCTTACCAAATGCTACAAAGGGCTTCACCGCCCACATTGGCTTTATAAGCATCTTCATTTGCGATAACACCTTTTGAAGTGCTCACAACAATCGTTCCATAACCATTTTTAAATCTCTTCAATTCATTGCGACTCTTATATACCCTTCGTCCAGGCTTACTAATCCTTTTAAGTTCACTGATTACGCTATATCCTCTTTCATCATAAGCAAGTTGAACAGTAATGCTCTGTTTGCCATTCTTATCATTGATGTTATAGTCTTTGATAAACCCCTTTGTTTTAAAAACCTCTAAAATTGACACAACAATCTTTGCATAATAAAGTGTTGTATGCTCAAGTCTTCTCATTGAGGCATTTCTAATCCTTGTCAGAGAATCTGCAATAATATCATTTACCATCTTATCTCCTTACCAACTTGCCTTGCGAAGACCAGGAATTAGACCTTCGTTACCCATTTTTCTCAAACATACACGACACAAACCAAAATCTCTATAAACAGAATGAGGTCTTCCACAAACTTGACATCGTGTATAAGCTCTTACATTAAATTTTGCTCTTCGATTTGCCTTAGCAATCATTGATTTCTTTGCCATCTTACTTTCCTTTTGCAAAAGGCATTCCAAGGAGTTCTAACAACTTGAATGCTTCCTTATCGTTATTTGTTGAAGTAATCATTGTGATATTCATTCCATGGCTGACCATAATGTCATCATAAACCACCTCAGGGAACATCAACTGCTCACTCAAGCCAAAACTATAATTTCCTCTTCCATCAAATCCATTCCGAGAAACCCCTCTAAAGTCTTTCACCCTAGGCAAGGAAATCACAATGAGTTTTTCCAAAAAGTTATACATCATCTTTCCACGCAAAGTCACTTTTACACCCATTGGCATCCCCTCTCTCATTTTGAATCCAGCGACAGATTTTTTTGCCTTTGTGATGACTGCTTTTTGTCCTGCAATGATTGAAATAGTATCTGCAATATTTTGCATCACCTTCATATCTTTTGCATACTCTCCTGCACCTACACTGATTACAATCTTTTCAAGTTTAGGTGTAAGCATTGGATTTTGAATATCCAACTCTTGAACAAGTTTTTGTTTAATCTCATTTTGATACAAATCTCTTAAACCATACATCTTACTACTCCTCTTTCTTTACATTTGAAATACTCATAGGAGCTTCCTTGGAGATAAATCCACCTTTTGGATTCTCCTCTGTTGGTTTAATTGCTTTTTTGACTAGCTTGCAACCCTCAACAACTACTTGTGCAGTTTTTGGATAAACAAACAAAACTTTTCCACTTTTTCCCTTATCATCTCCAGCGATCACCTTAACCTGATCGCCCTTTTTAATCTTAAACTTTATCACTACACTACCTCCGGAGCTAACGATACGATCTTCATAAAATTGGCATATCGCACTTCTCTACTAACTGGACCAAAAATCCTTGTTCCAATAGGCTCTCTTTTGGCATCCAAGATAACTGCGGCATTATCATCAAAACGCACAAGAGAACCATCTTCCCTCTGGATTTCTTTTTTGGTTCGCACAACAACGGCCTTAACCACTTGACCCTTTTTGACCTTCCCATTGGGGATGGCCTTTTTAACAGAAGCAACAATTACATCGCCTACTGTTGCATAGCGTCTATGGCTTCCGCCCAAGACTTTAATACACATAATCTCCTTTGCACCGCTATTGTCTGCAACATTTAATCGGGTAAAACTCTGAATCATATTACACTCCTACAGAAACAATATTTTGCAAATTAAAAGTTTTTGTTTTTGAGATTGGTTTGCACTCAATCGCACTAATCACATCTCCAACCTTGACTTCATTGTTCTCATCATGAATTGTGTATCTCTTAAATCTTTTGACGATTTTCCTATATTTTGGATGGACAACTTTTCGCTCAACCAAAATCACAACACTCTTATCCCCAGCTCTACTGACCACCCTTCCTTGAATGATTCTTTTATGTGCTTCTTTTTTCTCCATCGATCAATCCTTTTTTGCACTGATAGCAGTATTGATTCTAGCGATCTCTTTGCGAACGCCTCTGATCTCACTAGGATTAGTCAATTGCATTGTTTTAAGTTTGAGTTTGAGCTCAAACAACGCTGTTTTCTTTTCCCTAAGAAGCTCTTGAAGCTCCTTAATGTTCTTATCTTTCAAATCAATAAATTTCATTTTCACTCTCACTGGTTACAATTTTTGTCTTGAAGGGTAATTTGCTCTGAGCCAAAGCCAAGGCATCTCTTGCAGTAGCTTCATCAATCCCAATCATTTCATAAATAATTCGTCCAGGTTTAATGTTCATTACCCATTTATCTACAGCCCCTTTTCCTTTACCCATCCTTGTCTCAAGAGGTTTTGCTGTGAGGGGTTTATCAGGAAAAACACGAATCCAAACTTTACCCGCCCTTTTGATATGTCTTGTCATCGCAATCCTTGCAGCCTCAATCTGACGAGAATCAATTCTGCCATGCTCAAGAGCTTTGATTCCAATATTTCCAAATGCCAAAGAAGCTCCTCTAAAGGATTTACCTCGATTGCGCCCCTTTTGTTGCTTTCTATATTTTGTTCGTTTTGGCATCAACATGATTATTGTCTCCCTCTTCTGCTAGATTTTGGGCGTTCTTCTCTGTTTTGCTCTTCCTTTTTCTCGGCTTGAATTCCCTTATGAAGAACCTCACCCTTGAAGATCCAAACCTTTACACCGATGATCCCATAAGTCGTCATCGCTTCTGCAAAACCATAATCAATCTTTGCTCGCAATGTATGAAGAGGGACTCTTCCTTCCATATACCACTCTGTCCTTGCCATTTCAGCTCCTGCCAAGCGACCAGAAACCTTGACTTTGATACCCTTAGCCCCTGATTTCATTGCAGCTTGCATGACTTTTTTCATCGCTCGCCTAAAAGCAACACGACGCTCTAATTGAGTAGCAACACTTTCTGCCGCAAGTTGAGCATCAGCTTGAGGACGCTTCACTTCTTTGATATTGATCGCGATATCTTTTTGCACAATCTTTTTCAAAGACTCTTTAACTTTCTCAATATCCGCACCCTTCTTCCCGATAATCAAGCCTGGGCGTGCAGCCACAACAGTAACTCTAAGTTTCTTTGCAGCCTTTTCAATGACAATCTCACTCACTCCAGCATAATAAAGCTCTTTTTTCAAAAATTTCCTAATTTTGTGATCTTCTAAAATGCTGCTCGAAGTTACTTGAGAACCAGGAAACCATCTTGAAGTCCAATTTCTATTGATTCCTAATCTTAAACCGATCGGATTAACTTTTTGTCCCATGATTATTTGCCCTCTTTCTTAGTTCTTTGATTATTTGGAGCCAATGCCACTTCTACAAAAATATGAGAAGTTGGTTTGCGAATAGGCGTTGCTCTACCTCTTGCTCTTGGCATAAACCTTCTAAGCACAGGACCTGCATCCACGCGACAAGATTTTACAACCACAGATTGAGGCTCATATCCTCCATTGGCAACAGCAGAAGCAATAACTTTTGAAATCACTTTCGCTGCTTTATTTGGAGTAAATTCCAAGGATGCCATTGCAAACTCTGCATTCATTCCTTGAACCTCTCTTGCAACCAATCGTGCTTTTGTAGGAGAAAGTCGAATATGTCTTAATAATGCCTTACTCATTGTCTCTCCTTACTTACCAATTTTCTTTTGGACACTACCCTTGTGTCCCTTAAAAGTTCGTGTTGGAGCAAATTCACCCAATTTATAACCAACATGATTTTCTGTCACATATACAGGCACAAAAGCTCTCCCATTATGGACATTAAAAGTCAAACCAATCATATCGGGCAAAATCATACTTCTACGCGACCAAGTCTTAATCGGCTTATTGTCTTTTGCTTCTTTTGCTTTGAGAACTTTTTTGAACAAGCTCTCATCAATAAATGGACCCTTTTTTACTGATCTAGCCATCTTTTATCCTTATTTCTTTCTTCTTGAAATGATTAAGCGATCACTTACTTTTTTGCGTCGTGTTTTGTATCCCTTAGCAGGTGTTCCCCATGGAGACACAGGATGACCACTTGAACCTGTTTTACCTTCACCTCCACCATGTGGGTGATCTACTGGGTTCATCGCACTACCACGCGTTTGAGGACGAATTCCTCGATGACGATTGCGTCCAGCCTTTCCAATTGAAATATTGATAAAATCCTCATTTCCTACAACGCCAATGGTTGCCATACATTCATCAAGGATATATCTCATCTCACCACTTGGCATTCTAAGTGTTGTGTATTTGCCCTCACGACCCATAATTTGAGCACTTGCTCCTGCACTTCTTGCAAGCTGTCCTCCAGCTCCTGGATGCATTTCGATATTATGAACAATTGTTCCGACAGGGATATTTTTGAGCTTCATTGCAAAGCCTACTTTGATATCCAAGCCTCCCTCTGCTGAAATTACAGAATCTCCAACATTCAAACCACTGGGGCGAATAATGTATCGCTTTTCCCCATCAGGATAAGTTATAAGAGCGATTCTACAATTGCGATAAGGATCGTATTCGATCGCAGAAACTGTGCCTTGGATATTGAATTTATTTCTCTTAAAGTCAATGATTCGATAAAGCTTCTTTGCTCCACCTTCCTTATGACGACTTGTGATTCGACCATTATTGTTTCTCCCTGCACTCACAGGCAATTTCACAAGCAAGCTTCGAACACTTGGCTTGGCAGTAATATCCTTTGAGCTGAGATTGGACATAAAACGCCTACTTGGCGTATAGGGTTTATAAGTTTTAATTGCCATCTAATCCTCCTTACACTGCCAACGAATCGATTTTCGCGCCTTCTGGCAACTTGACATAGAACTTTTTATAATCAGCTCTCTTGCCCTCGCGTCCCTTAAATCGCTTCACTTTTCCACTTTGCTTCAAAGAATTGATTCTTAAAGGCACAAAACCAAAATACTCTTTAAAGACTTGCTTGAGCTGATTCTTACTAACCTTTGTCGAAGTCTGCACAACTAAAACACCGCTTTCTTGGAGAGAAAGAGACTTTTCTGTATATAAAATTGATTTGATATCTGTAATATCTGCCATTGCCTTACCCTTCTTTCACAATTTCATCAAAGACTGCTTTTTCAATCACAACAGATCTAAAAGCGGCTACCAAATAAGCATTGAGCTCGTTTGAGTCGGCCAAATAGCAACTCTTCAAATTACGATATGCCAAAAATGTAGGCTCATCGCTCATTTGAGAAACAAACAAAGTGCTTCGCTCATTGAGGCTTTTAAATGCTTTAAAAGCATCCTTGGTTTTACCACTTGCAATGGCTACAGAATCTACAACATAAAGTTTGCCCGATTCAGCCTTTTGCTTGAGCGCAAACTCAAGAGCAAGTCTTTTTTGTTTTTTATTGATTTTGAGGTTGTAGTTTTTGTTGTTACTTGGTCCGTGAGAAACACCTCCACCTACAAATACAGGAGAAGTGATGCTCCCCGCTCTTGCACGACCTCCACCTTTTTGAGCCCAAGGCTTCTTGCCTCCTCCGCTAACTTGCCCTCTTGTCTTTGCATTAGCACTATTTGCACGCAAAGAAGCAAGATAAGATTTAACATACAAGTAGAGATTATGCTCATTGATCTCCTTGTATCGCTCGGGCAATGCGACTTCGCTTGTCTTTTTCATTTGAGAATCTAAAACTAATGCTTTCATCACTCACCTATCCTATTACTTTGATTTTTCCATAGGCATTGTTAAAGCCCGCAACAGAACCCTTAAGAACCAAAATGCCACTTTCTTTGTCAAAAGAGAGAATTTTATTTCTCAAGCTCACTTGCTCATTTCCATAATGCCCTGCCATTTTTTTCCCAGGTTGCACGCGTCCTGGCCACTCACGGTTACCGATCGATCCTACTCTTCTATGAAATCGGCTTCCGTGTGCTGCTGGACCTCCTTGGAAATTCCATCGCTTCATCGCACCACTAAAGCCTCGACCCTTAGTTTTGAAAGTTGTTTTGATTGTCTTACCTTCTGCTAAAGCATCGGTTTGCAAATCACCTACTTCTTGATTTTGCACTTCGAGCATAACAAAGCGATTGAATTCTTTGCTTAGTCCATATTTTTTCTGCTGCCCTTGGATGGCTTTGTTTATCTCTTTTCCTTGAGCATAGGCAACCAATGCCTTACCATCTTCACGCAAACTACAAACTTTTGCACTTAGAACCTTTAAAAGTGTTACAGCAGTGCTTGAAGTTCCAATTGTTCGACTCATACCAATTTTTTGAACGATAAATTCCATTTCAAACCCTTATAACACTTAATTTTTTCCCATAGAAACAACTTCTACATCAACTTCTGGAGCCAAATCCAAACTCATCAAACTATCTACCGTATCAGGAGTTGCAGACATAATGTCAATAATCCTGCTATGGATTCTAATTTCAAATTGCTCTCTAGAATCTTTATTAACATGTGGAGAACGAAGCACTGTATATCTTCTTTTTTTGGTTGGCAAAGGAATTGGGCCTTTGATTTCAGAACCTGTTCTCTTCACAGCTTCAACGATAGATACGACTGATCTATCAAGCACTCTATGATCGTAAGCCTTGAGCTTTAATCTGATTTTTTCCATTTATTTTTCCTCACTTAAAGAACTCATCAAACCAATCTTGATGTTAATTTTGGAAGCGCGGATTATAAAAAATAAGCCAATATATGTCAATGCTTATTCGCATTTTAGGATAATATTGAAATAATTTATTTCCTTCTTTAAAAGGAAGTTGTAAGGGATTTTTAAGATGCACTTTTTTTCACAATTTCTAATTGAGCAGCACTATCATACCCTGCCTCGAAAACAAGCTCTTCTTTCATCCAAAACCCTCATTTATGGACCTCCAAAAAGTGGAAAAACTTCTTTGGCTCTTGATTTTGCACACAATTCACAAATCCCAAGCAAAAAAATCGTTTTTATGGATTGCCAAGATCCACGAATCTGTGAAAAAGAAGCAAAATCCGAACTTTTAAAACTCTACCCAGAAAGAAAAATTGAACTTTTGATTCTCAAAGGATTTGCTGCGGATTTTAGTCTGCCCAATATTGAGCACATTCTCCTCATTTCCAATCAAAAGATGCAAATCCCTTCATTTTCTTGCCATCAATGCTCCTACCTTAGCTTTATTGAATATGTTAGCTTTTGCTCCAAAAATAACTCCTTGGATTCCCTGCTCAAAAACTTCATCAAAGATGGAAATCTCCCTCAAATGCCCTTCCTTAGCGAACATCAAAAAATACGAACAAAGCAAGAAATGCTCAAACTCAATCTCAAGGACAATCTTCCCTTATTCACTCAACTCCTCCCCTTTCAAGCTCAAAAACTCACAAGTTTTCAATTTTATACAATGCTCAAAAAAACCCACAAAATCTCTAAAGATCGAGTTTATGCTTTCATCGATGGGCTTGAGAGAGAGGGGCTTATTTTCTTTCTCCCTCATCTTCTTCCCAATAAACCCAAAAAATTCTACTTTTCAGATTTTTCCCTGCCCAAAGCTCTCTCCCTTCATCACATGATTGTTCCGCTTTTAGAAAATATGTTCGTCTTAGAGCTTTTAGCTTTGAGCAAAGAAGTTTATTATGATGATTTTGGCTGCTTTATCTTGCCCAATATCGGAAAATTTCTCTTCGCTCCCTTCGCTCAACGCGACTTTATTGAGAAAAAACTCTCTAAAATGCCCAAAGAAAATCTAAGAATCATCACTCTTGATTTTTCAGATTCTGGACTAAGTCATGCAATCCAATGGGAGGCACTTAGTTTTGCAGAATTTACACTAGGAG
>CAUWEE010000017.1:0-9130 GCA_963557095.1 uncultured Helicobacter sp.
AATGACTGATGCTTTGCATCCAACAGCTCATCCTATTGAGGGCTTTATGCCTGCCAAGCCTTTTGTTTTTGCAGGGATTTATCCGATTGAGACAGATAAATTTGAAGAATTGCGAGATGCCTTAAGCAAGCTCAAACTCAATGATTCTGCCCTCTCTTTTGAGCCTGAAACTTCTGTAGCTTTGGGCTTTGGATTTCGTGTGGGCTTTTTAGGGCTTTTGCATATGGAGGTTGTAAAAGAAAGATTGGAGCGTGAATTTGGGCTTGATCTTATCGCTACTGCTCCCACAGTGATCTATGAGGTGCATCTCACCAATGGTGAGATCCTGCCTGTGCAAAATCCAAGCCAACTCCCTCTAGAGCAAAAAATCGCTTCCATCAAAGAGCCCTATGTGCGTGCAACCATCATCACACCTACAGAGTTTTTGGGCAATGTGATTACTCTGCTTAATCAGCGTCGAGGGGTGCAGGAGAAAATGGAATATCTCAATGAACAACGCGTGATGCTCACTTATGCTTTGCCAAGCAATGAGGTTGTGATGGATTTCTATGACAAACTCAAATCTAGCACCAAGGGCTATGCGAGCTTTGACTATGAGCCTATTGGCTATCAGGAGGGTGATTTGGTGAAGCTAGATGTGCGTGTGGCTGGTGAAGTCGTCGATGCTCTCTCCATCATCGTAGATAGAAGTAAGGCTTATCAAAAGGGTAGGGCACTTGTGGAATCGATGAAAGAGCTTATCCCAAGACAGCTTTTTGAAGTGGCGATTCAAGCAAGTGTGGGCAATAAAATCATTGCAAGAGAGACGGTGAAGTCAATGGGGAAAAATGTAACAGCTAAGTGCTATGGGGGGGATATCACGCGTAAGCGCAAGCTTTTGGAAAAGCAAAAAGAGGGCAAAAAAAGGATGAAAGCCATTGGTAAAGTCGAACTTCCTCAAGAAGCCTTTTTAAGCGTGCTTAAGATTGATTAGATTAAATAGAAAGTGTAGCAATGATAAAAATCAATGCCTTAGCTTATGAATGGCTTTGTCTATTAAGATTTTGATTTCTTTTGATTTAAAAAGATAATTATGAGAGTAAGCATCTTCTAATTCTTCTTGCTTTTGAATGATGATGTTTTTTATAATTTGAACCGTCTCTGAAAAGGTTTCATTTAGTTTTTCTCGATCCTGTTCAAAATCAAAGTCTTTTTCTAGAATTTTGCTTTTGAGTTTTGCCATTGCATAGCAAATGCAAAAAATTGCATGTGGAAAAAATGCTTCACCAGAATTATTGTGATTGACAAATTTGATGATTTCATAGCTTCTAAAAAATTCAAAAGGTAGATTTTCTTCGTTTTTAAAAATCTCATCAAAATATCTTCTTAATACAGCCATTTTGGAAGTTTTGGCATCTGAGGGATTGTCTTTATAAATTGCGACATAGGCCTGAATTAAAAAATCATTTTTGATTTCATCTCTAATTTTTTGACTCTTCGTGGGAGTTTCGCCGGATTTGATTTCTAAGAATACTTGATGATCAAGAAAGTATTGTTGGATTAGGCGTTGTGTTTTGTTATTGGCTTTGAGATCTCTGAAATTGATTGGATTTTGACTATTGGTTCCTTCAGTAATTTTTGCAATAATCGAGTCCTCTGTGAGGACATAAATTCTAAGCAGAATTCTTGTGTTTTGATCGATATTTGATTGTGCCAAAGTCTCTGTGGTTTGGCCTCCATTGATGATCATTGGATTCTTGATTTTTAAAATTTGATTCCCATTCCCATCTCCTACAAGAGGGGCGATCCCATCGCATACAAGAGAAACCCCGTTGTTGATAAACCAAAAAAACTTGCTTTCTTCTTGGGATTCTGCTGTAGCCTGAATTTTTTTATTGATTGTATTTAATCCTTTGTAGTAACGGATATTTCTGTCTAAAAGTTTTTGTCTCCCATGTTGTTTGTACATTTCTATGAATTTTCTAGCATCTACAGTGGCGATGTATCCATTGATTCCTGCAATAAGATTTTCACTTACATTTCCGATGCTTGTAAGACTGCATTCAAAATCTTTTTTGGAAGGAGTGAGAGAATATTCGGCAATTTCTTTGGCTCCATAGTTGCAAATCTCATAACCATCATATCTTTTTTGTAAATCCTCAATCACATTATGAGGAGTTTTTTCTCCATTGCTTAGAAAATGGATAAATATATTGGGATAACCGTTGTCTGTAATTGCTTCTTTGATCTCTTGTATTTTATCTTGAACAAGACTAGAGAGTCTAGCAGGGGTTTGACCTTTGAAAATAGTGTCCACAGATTCGAGAGTCAATCTGATTTCGTTCTCTCCTATTGTTTTGTTGTTATTGGAGAAATATTTGGATTGAAAGAAGTGGATAGAGAAATTATCTTCTATTTGGATATAAATCGCATCAATTTGCGCATCTCCTCCTCCATCTGTAATACAAGGAATCGCCTCTAAAATATCGATATTGCATATCTCGCTCATCCCGTAGGCTAAAAACGCATAAGAGTTTTTTCTTTGCAATGCTTCATTTTCTCTCCTAGCTTCAAACTCTTTGATTTTGTTCTCAGGGATGTTGGGAAAAAATTTTTTAATCTTGTTTGCTAGATATTCATAATACATTGCGGATTGCTCCTTGAGATTTTCTCTCATTCTAGCGCAATTGCCTTGCAATCCAAAGCAACTTTTAGATTGTTAATTTCAATTACTAGTTTAATGATCTAAATCTAAGATGTCATCCATGTGGATAAAAGAGCAATGCTCTTTTGAAGAGCTTCAATAGTGATTTGGAGTCTGATTTTGCTCACTCAATATTTGTATAAACCGCTTGGACATCATCATCTTCCTCGATGCGATCTAAGAGCTTTTCAAGTTCAAGCATTTGCTCTTCGCTTAGTGCAATGGGAGAGTTTGGAATGCGTTGCAGACTTGCTTTTTGCACAGGGATTCCTAGAGATTCAAAGCCCTCACTAAGTTTCCCAAAGTTTGCATAGTCTCCATAAGCCACATAAGAGGTTTTGTCGTCAATCTCCACGCTCTCAAGCTCTTCAAGTCCATAGTCAATAAGACCAAGTTCAAGCTCTTCTAAATCTATTTCGGGTTTTTCAAACTCAAAAACACTCTTGCGTGAAAACATAAACTCTAGTGAGCCATTTGGCACGATAGAGGCATTTGGTGTCTTGTTGAAGTAACTTTTGATATTGGCAATTGTGCGGGTGGGGTTGTCTGTGGTGCATTCAATCATCACTAGCACTCCATGAGGTGCTTTGCCCTCATAGGTGATTTCTGTAAAGATTCCATCCTTTCCGCTAGCTCTTTTAATCGCGGCTTCAATATTGTCCTTTGGCATATTTTGGGCTTTGGCATTGGCAATGGCGGTGCGGAGTTTGGCATTCATATCTGGATCACTCCCTCCCTCTTTGGCAGCTACTGTGATTGCTTTGGCAAGTTTTGGGAAAATCTTGCTCATCTTATCCCAGCGTTTTTCTTTGGCAGCTCGTCGGTATTCAAATGCTCGTCCCATGTCTATCCTTAATTGTGAAAGATTGAAGGCAGGATTCTAACACAGAGGAAGAAGTCCTCCTTTGGGACTTCAATAAAAATAGTTTTATTAAAGAAAAATAAAACTATTGAAGACTATCTTTTCATTATCAAGATTTTTTCTCAATTTATATTTTAAAGAATGAAATCGTGCTATATTTTTTGACATAAAGTAGAATAAATGAGGGAGGAACAATGAATAAGAATAATCTTGACACTTCTTTTTTGGGACATCCTAAGCCGCTTATGAGTTTATCTTTGACAGAACTTTGGGAGAGGTTTTCTTTTTATGGGATCAGGCCGCTACTAATTCTTTTTATGATTGCAACTCTTAATGAAGGAGGATTGGGCTTTGATAAGGCCACAGCGAGTGCTATTGTGGGTATTTTTGGTGGAACCTTATATTTGGCTGCTTTGCCTGGAGGATACCTAGCTGATAACTGGTTAGGGCAAAAGAATGCTACTCTCATAGGTGCTCTTATTATTGCTTTGGGACATTTGAGTATCGCTCTTTCTATATTTAATATTGTTATGTTTTTTGTAGGCTTGGTTTTCATTGTTATAGGATGTGGTCTTTTTAAAACTTGCGCTTCTATTATGGTTGGATTGTTGTATAAGGATGAGGATCCTAGACGAGATTCGGGCTTTACAATCTTTTACATGGGGATTAATATCGGTGGTTTTTTCGCCCCTCTTATCTGTGGATTGGTTCAAAAAGAATATGGTTGGCATTTAGGTTTTGGTATTGGTGGGTTTGGGATGCTTGTTGCTTTGTTGATTTTTTATTTCAAAACTATGCCTGATTTTGAGGAATATGGGCAAAAGGTGGGGATGGATAAAAGTTGGAGAGCGCCAATTGTGAAAAACAAGAAAATAGGTGTCGGTGTTTTAATCGCTCTTATTGTTTTGACTATCCTTATTGTCCTTGCTGCTACGGGAACAATTGCGCTTAATCCTGTAGCTATAGCAAGCAATATGGTGATTATTATCAGCTTGGGAGCCCTGCTCTACTTTTTGTATCTCTTCTTCTTGATCGGCTTAGATATTCAAGAGAAAAAGCGCCTAATCGTATTTTTGATTCTTTTTGTCTCTTCGGCTTTCTTTTGGTCTACTTTCGAGCAGCAGCCCACTTCTTTTAATCTCTTTGCGCAAGATTATACGGATCGAGTAGTTTTTGGCTGGGAGATTCCTGCAAGTTGGTTCCAATCTATCAACGCACTCTTTGTTATTATTTTTGCTCCTCTTGCAGGCTATTTTTGGATCTTTCTTGCAAAGAAAAATACAGAGTGTGGCAGCATTACAAAATTTGCTTTAGGTCTTGCTCTTGCTGGTCTTAGCTTTTTGGTGATGATGTTCGCGTCTTACTTAGTGTTGGATGGATCTGGTCCTGTCTCTCCTTGGTGGCTTGTTGTAAGTCTCTTATTTCTTACCTTTGGTGAGTTGGCTCTTAGTCCTATTGGCTTATCATTAATGACACAAATTGCTCCAAAGTCTATTCGTGGTCAGGTCATGGGACTTTGGTTTGTATCTATCTCCTTGGGTAGTGTGGTTGCCGGTCTTGTAGGTGGGGGAGTGCAAGCAGATAAGCTAGAATCTTTGCCTAGTCTTTTTGGACAATCTGTTGTTGTTCTCTTTGGTGTGGCTTTGCTTTTGCTTATCATCAAAAAACCTCTGAACAAAGTTTTACAAAGTCAAAAGTAGAGGAGAATGAGAGTGAGTGTTTATAAAAAACGCGTTGATCTACTTCGTCTTGCAATGAAAAAAACAGGGATTGATGCTTATTTGATCCTGACTTCAGATCCGCATCTATCAGAGTATTTACCGGATTTTTGGAAAGGCAGAGAATGGCTAAGTGGATTTAGCGGAAGTCAAGGAACTCTTTTGGTAACCCAAGACTATTCTGCTCTTTGGACAGATGGAAGGTATTGGATACAAGCAGAGAGAGAGTTGGTGGGGACGGGCATAGAATTGCAGAAACAAGATCTCAATAACACTTATATCCAATGGATTCAAGATCATCTTTTGCAAGGGCAGGTGTTGGCGACAGATTTTGAAGTCTTGCCCTTTTTTCTTTTGGAAGATTTGTCTTGCAAACTTGCAGATAAAGGGGTGAAATTAATGCACAAAGAACTGCTTTGTGAGATTTGGGAAGATCGACCAGAATTGCCAAAAGCCCTAGTATATGAGCATCTACAAGCCCCCCATTCTAGAGAAGAAAAATTTTCTAAAGTCAGAGAAAGGATGCGTGAATCTAGTGCGGATTTGCATTTTGTAGCAAGTCTTGATGATATTGCCTGGATAAGTAATTTGCGAGGAGCTGATGTCCCATATAACCCAGTTTTTCTTGCATTTTTATTGATTTCCCACGATGAGGCGACTTTATTTGTCGATCCCTCTAAGTTTGATCAGGAATTGCTTCAAAAACTAGAAAGAGAAAAGTTTTATATTCTCCCTTATGAAGCTATTGAAGAAAAACTTTCTTCACTTAAAGATCAACGAATTTTATTTGATCCCAATAAAACAACAGCACATTTAGTCAATCAAATGAAGATAAACAATGAGCTTGTCAAAAGAGATAATCCAAGTCAATTGCTCAAAGCTTGCAAGAGTGAGATAGAAATTCAGCATATACAAGAGACTATGCGACACGATGGCGTGGCACTTTGTCAATTTTTTGCTTGGTTGGAAGAGGCCTTGCAGTCTGATCAAACTTTGAGTGAGTTAGATATCGATAGACAACTTGCGCATTTTAGATCCAAAAGCTCTCTTTACATCTCTGATAGTTTTGGGACGATAGCAGGCTTCAATGGCAATGGCGCACAACCTCATTATCGTGCAAGCGAAGAGCAGTTTGCTTATTTGCAAGGAGAGGGATTGTTGCTCATTGACTCTGGGGGCCAATATACTCAAGGGACGACAGATATTACTCGGGTTGTGCCTATTGGAAAGCCAAACCAAGAGCAAAAAAGGGATTATACGCTTGTGCTTAAGGCTCATATTGCTTTGGCTTCTGCGGTTTTTCCTTCAGATATTCCTATGCCCCTTTTGGATTCGATTACTCGCTCTGTGCTTTGGAAAGAGCAGATCAACTATATCCATGGCACAGGACATGGAGTGGGGTATTTCTTGAATGTGCATGAAGGGCCCCAAGTTATTTCTTATTTTGCTCCTCCACTTCCTAGAACTAAGGCCAAAGTTGGAATGGTGAGTTCGATTGAGCCTGGGATCTATCGTGCAGGAAAATGGGGTGTGAGATTAGAGAATCTTGTTGTAAATCAAAGGGTAGAAAATCCAAAGGAGCAAGAGTTTGGAGATTTTTTATGTTTTGAGACTTTGACTCTGTGTCCTTTTGAAGTTTCTTGTATTGAAACTAGTTTGCTAAATGAGAGCGAAAAGCAGTGGATCAATGATTACCATAGCAAAGTCTTGGAAGAGCTTGGTGATAGGGTGGAGGGCAAGGCAAGGGATTGGCTTATAAGAAAGACGCTACCTTTAGCCTAGGAGAGTGCTATTTTGGAGTTTGGAATATAGGATTGTTGCGCGATTTTAAAGCCAATTTTTGAATCGATAGGATGGTAAGGATTGATGAGCATATGAAAGCTAATTTGTTTGTATCTTAGTTTGAGTTTTGTGAATGCTCCTAGAAAATGTTTCTCTAGAACCTCTGCTTCAAATTCGCTTCCAATCTCGATTTCACTAGCACTAAAAATATAATTTTTAGATTTAATCCAAGCAAAAAAGAGATCTTTTTCATCTAGTGTTTTGTCAATAACATTAAGATGGGGAAGAAAGGCTTGAGATTCTTTGCTTTTGGGAGAAAAATAGAGCTCCATTGGAGTGTTGTAATCAATAATTCTGCCTTGTTTGAGCAGGGCAATGTAATCTGAAAGATAGTAGGCATCATCAATATCATGAGTAACGATAATGGCAGAAAGCCCTTGAGTCTTGATCATCTCTTTTAAATCTTTTCTTAAAATTTCTTTGAGATTTGAATCAAGATTAGAAAAAGGCTCATCAAGTAGAAGGAGTTCGCATTCTGTTGCAACAGCACGAGCGATTGCTACTCTTTGAGCTTGCCCGCCAGAAATTTCATCAATCCTTTTTTTTGCAATTGCAGCGATATTGAAAAAATCCAAAAGTTCTTCCAAGCGCCCTTGTCTCTTTGTTTTTGGATAATGATGTAAGGCAAAGAGGATATTCTCAGCGACATTTAGGTGTGGAAAGAGTGCATAGTTTTGAAACATTATTGCTGTTTTAGGAGTGCAACATAAAGAGTCAAAAGATGTTGGAGTTTCAAGCCCAGCAAGGATTCTAAGCAGCGTGCTTTTTCCGCTCCCACTATTGCCAAGAATGCTTAAAATTTCACCTTGTTTGAGCCTAAGATTGATATTTTGCAGAACTTTTGTATTGCCAAAGTTTTTGTAAAGATTTTTAATTTCTAACATCATCCTTCCTTGTCCAAAAATTAACAATAACAATGCCTATCAAAGAGAGCAGAACAATTAAAAGTGAGGGGAGGGCAGCCTCATAAAGCCTTTCATCGGTGGCATACCAAAAAGCTTTTGTACTTAGGCTCTCAAAGCCAAAGGGAGAGAGCATCCTTGTGAGTGGGAGTTCCTTGATGGTGTCAATGAAGACAACAAGAAAGGCGGCAAAAATAAAATGTTTTAAAAGAGGAATGTGAATCTTAAACCAAAGAACGAGATCATTTTTGTTTAATGTCAGGCTAGCCTCATCGATTGAGTGATGAATCTTGTCATAGCCACTCTGAATGGAATAAATTGCACTAGCCAAAAATCGGATGATATAGGCAAAAATAAGAAGACTAAGAGAAATTCCTAATAACTGAATATCAGAATAATATGTCAGAAGACTTGCGATAATCATCATGCTTACCCCAATCACAGCTCCAGGGATGGCATAACCTAGCGAACTAGCTTGTTTAATAAAAGTTGAGAAAAAGCAAGTTTTACCGATACGCATCACAAAACACAAAAGTAGCGCACAAAGAACACAGAAGAAGGCCGCAAGAATTGCAGTGTAAAATGAATTCCATGCAAGGAGGTAAAAATTTTTTTCAAAGAGTTTGGGATCTTGTAAGCCCCAATAAAGTAACCAGCAAAGAGGCAGCAAAAATCCAAGAAAGGCAATAATAAAACAGTAGGTAAAAGCAAAGAAAGATTTAATAGGAGAGAGGGTTTTACGCTTGATAAGAGTTTTGCAGTCATGGTTAAAGCTGTATTTTTTTTGATTTTTGATTTTTTGTTCTAAGCCCATCAAAAGCAATACAAACGACATCAAGATCGCTGTTAGAACACTTGAGGAATAAGGATCGTTGAGGTCATACCAGAGCTTAAAAATTCCAGCTGAGAATGTATCAATACCCAAATATGCACTTGCTCCATAATCGCTTAATGTTTCCATAAGAATAAGTAAAAGTCCAGCAAGGATCGCTGGTCTTGAAAGAATTAGAGAGATTTTGTAAAAAATTTCCCATTCTGAATACTTCATTGTTTTTGCAACTTCATAGAGAAGAATAGATTCTGTTTGAAAGGAGGTTTTTGCAAAGATATAAACATAGGGAAA
>CAUWEE010000018.1:0-9020 GCA_963557095.1 uncultured Helicobacter sp.
CTCAAGCTGGATATGAGGCAGCAAAAGCAATCAATGCAGAAACTCAAAAAGGAGCAAGAGAGCAGCAAATCCTCTCTGCAAAAGATATGTGGCTAGGGGCTAAAACTATGCGAGAACTTGCAGAAAAAACCTACAAAAGAGTGGAAAGTCTCTATAAAAGTGGGGTTGTGAGCCTGCAAAAAAGAGATGAGGCCTATGCAAGCTTTGAGGGGGCAAAGCTCAAAGAAAACACGGCTTATCAACAATATCAACTTGCTCTTGAGGGAGCAAGCAAAGAAACTAAACGCGCTGTTGAGGAAAAAGAGAGGGCTGCTGCAGGTTCAGTGGCTGAAGTTGAAGCCTTTGCAAAAGATTTGCAAGTTTTGGCCCCAGCTGATGGGGAGGTGAGCAATATTCTTTTGCATGAAGGGGAGCTTGCCCCAAGCGGATTCCCCGTGGTGCTCTTAGCTGATATGAACGAATCTTACTTGCAACTTAGCATCACAGAAGAAGAGCTCAAAAACTATCCCAAAGGCAAAGTCTTCCAAGCCTATCTTCCAGCACTTGGAATCACTACAAGCTTCAAAGTTACCTTTGTCTCTGTAATGGGAGATTTTGCGACTTGGAAAAGCAGTGTAGGGGATAAAGGCTATGACATCCGCACCTTTGAAATCAATGCCAAACCTCTTCAAAGCATCAAAGACTTGCGCATTGGAATGAGTGTGATCATCCAAAAACAAACTGAAGGCGGACAAAGTTCTTCATGGTAAAAGAATTTCAAAGGGACTGGCTTAGCCTTCTAAAAAATCCTTTTGGGCTTTGCATTTTGCTCTTTCCCCTTCCTATGATCACAATTTTGCTTTATTTCACTTTTGGGAGTGGAATCCTCCACAAAATGCCAATAGGCATCTTAAATCTTGATCAATCTAGCACTTCAAATCAAATCATTTTTTCCCTCTCTGCCTCTCCTGCTCTTAAAATTCATCAATTCTACACAAGCCTAGAAAGTGCCAAAGATGATCTAAGAAGTGCCAAAATCTTTGGGCTTATTGTTTTGCCCCAAGGGCTTCAAAGCAATTCAAAAAAGGGGATTCCCACAGAAGTTCCCTTTTATTACAATGCTCAATTCTTACTTGTTGCCAAAACCCTCCAATCCAAAATCTTGCAAATCATTGGCACAGAAAATGTCAAACTCAAGATGGCAAAAAATCTCGTGGAAAACAAAACCTTCATTGGTGCCTTATCCAAATCTGTCCCTATCACACAACAAATCACTGCACTCTACAATCCTAATAGCAGCTATGCTCAATTCTTGCTCACTGCGATCCTGCCCTGCTCTTTGGTGATCCTAATCTGCGCCTCCCTACTTTGCTCTCTACTTGCAGATCCACGCAGTTCATTCAAAACAAGGACAAACACAAGTGAGCTTTTGCAAATCCTCTTTGTCAAAATCTTCAACAACACGCTTTTTTATTTTCTATGGTGGCTAGCTATTATGTGGTTTTTCACAGACATTATGAAAATCCCAATGCGTGGGGATTTGAAAGTTTTAAGTTTTGGGGCTTTGATCCTTATTCTCTCTTATGAAGCTATCACACTTTTTATCTTTGCCCTTGCCAAGGATTCCACAAGAGCTATTAGCATTATCAGCGTCTATTCTGCCCCTAGCTTTGCTTTTGCGGGAATGACCTTTCCTACAAATAGTATGAATGCTTTTGCTAAATTTTGGAGCGACTTTTTACCCATTAGCCACTACTTAGAACTCTATATCCAACAAGCAAACTATGGTGGAAGTCTTGCCATTTCTCTCTCCTTATGTTTTTCCATGCTGCCTTTTTTAGTCTTTCTTTTTCTTGGAGGCTCTATTTATCTCTTAAGGATTTCCAAATGAATTTTTTTGCAGTCTTTATCAGTGAAGCTAAGCGCCTAATGCGCAATATCTCTACTCTCACAGTCTGCATTGCTGGACCTCTTGCATACTTTCTGCTCTACCCTAGCCCCTACACCAATGACATCATTAAAGCTCAAAGTATCGCTATCATCGATAAAGACAATACTTTTTTATCTACTCATCTTGCCTTTTTGGCAAATTCCTCACCCGATATTTATCTTAAAGGCTATGCCACATCTATCTCCAAAGCTCAAGAGATGTTAGAAAAAGGAGAGATTTTTGGAATCCTCTACATCCCCAAAGGCTTTGAAAAAAATGCTTACTTGCAAAGCTCGCCAAATCTTGCCTTTTTGGCAAATTCTTCCTACTTTCTCATTTATGGCGCAATCATTAATGGACTCCATGAAGCTACAGAAGCACTCAATCCCCTCATCAGAGAAAAACAACGACTCCTTTATGGGATGCAAAATCCTCATTACACAAGCCAAAAAGATCTGCTCATCCTCAAATCTTCCCCTCTCTTTAACCCCTCTCTTGGCTATATCAACTACGCACTAGCTGCAGTTTTTATCGTCATCCTGCATCAAATGCTCCTTGTAGGAATGGGGATCTTTGGTGCAAGCTATGAGGGAAGAGATCCCATCGTCCCTCTTCTCTTTTCAAGAATCCTACTCTTTGGTCTTTTATGCTTTGCTTTGTTTGCCTTTTATTTTGGCTTTGGCTTTAGTTTTTATGGGATCAATCATCGCGCAAGTGTTTCAGATTTTTGGCTACTCTGCACTGCTTTTATTTTTGCCATTGTCTCCTTTGGGAATTTCTTTGGAGTGCTGATCAAAAAACCCTACCAAGCGACGATCATCATTTTGCTTTGCTCCCTACCTCTAGTCTTTTTGCTAGGTTTTATTTGGCCATCTTTTGCCATTCCTACCCCTATCAATTTCTTTGTGCAATTCATCCCCATCTTTCACGGTGTCAATGCACTATTACGCCTCAATGAAATGGGAGCTGATTTTGTGTCAATCTATCCTTATTTTTTAAATCTTATCGGACTAGGACTGCTCTATATCCTCCTTGCTCTTTTTTTTGGTTTAAAACCAAAAGACATAGCCAATCAGAGCAAGCAAAAAGGCTAAAAGAAGATTTAAAATCAAGCCAACCCTCATCATATCGCCCTGTCTAATGTAACCTGAACCAAAGACAATCGCATTAGGAGGGGTTGCCACTGGGAGCATAAAAGCAAGAGAGGCGCCAATACCAACAATAAGAGCCAATCCAAGACTAGGCACAGCAAGAGAATCTGCAATAGAGATAAAAAGTGGAACCAATAAAGCTGCAGAGGCGGTATTGGATGTTACCTCTGTTAGAAACACGACAAACAAAGCCACAGCGCAGCACAGCACAAATAGGGGAGCCCCTTGCACAAAAGATACAAGCCAATCTGCCATTACCTTGCTTGCTCCAGAATCTCTAAGCAAAACACTTAGAGTAATTCCTCCTCCAAATAAAAGCAAGATTCCCCAATCCGTGTTTGTCTGAACCTCTTTCCAATCAAGAATATTTAAGCTACAAATCACAACAGCAGCACAAAGCGCGATAAGAGAATCAAAGTGAGATATTTTCCCCTCAAGTTGCAAAATCAAACTCAAGCATTCATTGATAGATTGACTAAAAACCCAAGTTAAAGCCACGGTAATAAAAACAAACAAAGTAAGCCATTGTTTTGGCTGAAGGCGTGGATTTTCAAGCTGAAGAACAAGATGAAAATCAAGCTTAGGTCGAAAAACAAGCCATAAAACAAGAATCATAAGAGGTAAAAATAAAAAAACAATGGGCAGGCCATACTGCATCCACTCTACAAAACCAAGATGGAGTTCTGCTGCAACAATTGCATTGGGTGGAGTTCCCACAATCGTTCCAAGCCCTCCTATACTTGCACTAAAGGCCACACCCAATAAGACAAAAGCATAGGTTTTTCTATCTTGTGTTGAACAAAAGGAGGATAGCAATCCAATTGCTAGAGGCAGAATCATTGCTACCACAGCAGTATTGCTCATCCACATCGACAAAGCAGCTGTTGATGCAAAAAGAGCAAAAATAGAGCGCCTTAAATGTCCGCGAGCCAAGAGAATAATTTTTTGCGCAATAAAAATATCAATTTTTTGTCTATGCATAGCTGCAGCAATCACAAAACCACCAAAGAAAAGAAAAATATTGGGATCAGCAAAGGAAAGAAGTGCTGTCTTGGTTTGCATCAGTCCAAGCATAACTGCAAGTATAGGGATACACAATGCAGCAATCGCAATAGGAATGGCCTCACTCAACCAAAGAATAGCAACAAAGATAAGAATAGAGAAAGCCTTATTTACCAAAGGATCTTCAAAGGGGGATCCAATCAAAAGAGTAGCCAAAAGAATAAAGTCCAAAATCAAGACAAAATATTTGCTTGTTTGAGACACGCAAACCTCCTGTTAAAAACAATTTAATTGTGTAAAACTGAATGAATTGCCGTATTTTATCGTCTTGCATCACAAAGCGTAAGGGCAAAGAGAGTTTGATTGCCCAAAGATTGCAGCAGTGCTTTTGCTTCTTTAAGACTTGTTCCTGTGGTGATCACATCATCAAAGAGGATAAGCCTTTCATCTTTGAGCTTTGTGCTAAAGTTTTTGGGATTTTGCTTACGATACTCCAAACTCTTGCCAGCATAAGAGACTTGATTTCTTGCTCTAAGTTCTCCATAAATAGGTGTAATTCCGCAGCGCTTAAAACTATGCAAGATGACTCCTGTATGAGAATAGCCCTTCTTCACACCATCATCAATCCCCACAGCCTTCAACCCCTGCAAACCCCCAAACTCTTTGCAAAAAAACTCACTAGCCCTCAAAGCCAAAAGCGAAAAGATTCGTGAGCCAATAGGAGTGTATTTGTAATGCAACAAAAGCTCAATCTCACTCAAAGCATAGAAACTATACACGCTCATTTCATCAACCAATCTTGTTCCTAGAGAAAGAGAGGGGAGACACATTGGGCATAAAATCTTCCCCCACCTTCCACAAGCAAGGCATTTCATTGAATCTGTTTGCAGATTTTTTGATGAATACTTTGAATAGATTCGCTAGCATCAATACGCAATAGGGGGATTTCAAGCATTTCGCAGGCTTTAATCATTCGATCTTGAATCTCAAGCAAAAAAGAAAGTCCTCTCTGCTCAATCTTATCCTGCTTTTTCAAAGAAAGTCTTTTGTGCAATTCTTCAGAGCTAAGCTCTAAGAGCACGATAGTTTGAGGCAAGATTCCCTGAGTAGCAAAGAGATTAAGCTCGATCATTTTGGACAAGTCCATATCTTTGGCATAAGCAATGCCAGAAATCAAAGAGCGATCTGAAATCACAAGTTGAGTAAGATTGGGCAAGACCACTTGAGCAATATGCTCTGCACGATCGCTCAAAAAAAGCAAACATTCCGCAATAGCAGAAAGCCTCATCTCATCTTCAAGCAAAATCTTTCGCAAGCTAAGCCCAAGCTCGCTTCCACCAGGCTCACAGGTAAAAATCGCTTGAGGAAACCTCTGTTTTAAAAGCTCAATTTGTGTGCTCTTTCCTGCAGTATCAATCCCTTCAATCGCTACATACATCGATATCCTTTCATCTTCAAAAACTCAAAAGCTTCCTCTGGAATCAAATGTGAAACTTTTCCCCCATATTCAATAATGTTTCTCACAATCGATGAGCTTACAAAGGCATTTTGCAAGGAGGGCATCAGATAGAGAATTTCGATTTGAGGATCAAGGGATTGATTGGCATAAGCCATTTGTAGCTCATATTCAAAATCACTCACTGCCCTTAAGCCTCGAATTACTGCCCTTGCCCCCTCACTTTTTGCAAAATCCACAAGCAAACAATCAAAGGTTTTGACAGAGATTTTTGGCTGCTTTTGAGTGCAAAGACTTAAGATCTCAAAGCGATCTTGCAAACTTAAAAGCGGGCTCTTAGAAGTATTTTTTGCCACAGCCACCACTACCTCATCAAAGAGTTCCGCACTGCGCATAAGCAAATCATAATGTCCATTAGTGCAAGGATCAAAGGTGCCAGGATAGATCACTTTCATCTATTTTCTCCCCATCGCTTATAAAGTGTATTTGAAAAACCCAAAACATCAAGCCACTTTCCCACTAGAAAATTTTCCATCTCCTCCAAAGACTTAATCTTTGCATAATAGCCCAAAATTGGAGGAGCAATAATGACACCAAGATTTGAAAGCTTGAGCATATTTTCCAAAGCAATACTTGAAAAAGGCATTTCTCTAGGAGCAAGCAATAAAGGATTTTTTTCTTTAAGCATCACGCTTGCACAGCGACAAATCAGATCCTCACTCATTCCATAAGCAATCTTTGCCAAAGTATTCATACTTGTAGGCACAATCGCCATTGCATCTGCACCAAAACTCCCAGAAGCCAAAGGAGAATAAATCTCCTCATGGATTTCAACTTCAAGACCCTCAAGCTCTTTTGACAAATCACGCCCCTGCTCTTTTTCCCAAACGATTTGAGAGGATTTTGAGAGGATGACATAGCAGTTTGTGCGCTTGCTCACTTCTTCAATCATTCTTAATCCAAGCTGAATGCTACTTGCTCCGCTAATGGCGACAATCATTTTTTTTGGGGCTTCCTTCATCTTTGACCTTTATTGCAATATGGCTTTTTTTGCTCCAATAATTTTTGCCTTGATTTGCTTTTTGCTCTGTGGATTCTTAAGCATAATCTCTTGATTGAGGCTTCCATTTTGTAAGGCCTCAAATCTTCCCTCAATCACAATAGAATCTTCCCGATACAAGACATCCACCCAATCCCCCTTTTTGACAATAAGCTTTGGCTTAAGCTTAGAGAGCAAAATGACTTGATCCTTAGCAATAAAACTCCTTGCTGAATAGTTTTCAATCCCAGTAGCGGGCAAAGAGCCAAAAACTTGAAAGGGAAGAATTCTCTTCTCCACATTCTCAGAGCTTAAGTCCTCTCCAGCTCTAATCTCTGCAAGGCTTACATAAGCCTCTAAACTTGCCTTAACCTCACACAAGAAGGGAGAGTATTTTTTATGCTCATTGATTTGTAGCTCAGATGTGAAGATGAAGCGATTTTTTTTGAGCATCTTTTCATCAAGTGCAGCAGAGAGAATCTTAACTCTCTCTCCACTCATCTCCGCCAAAGGCTTAAGATAGACTTTTTCTACCTTGAGATGATAAGGGGCATAAAATCGCTCAAACATAGCCTTAATCTCTTTTTCGATTTTTGAAGCATCATAGGGAAGTTTATAGCTAAAGAGTATCTCTCCCTGCTCTCCCTCCTTGAGTGGATAGCCTTTTTCTCTAAAAAGAGCATAGAGTTTCTTGGCAGGGATACGAAGCTCAAAGTGCTCTCCAAAGTTTGCGATCAAAAAATAAGGAGCCTTAGGAAAGAGCAATTGAGAATGAATCTTATCCTGTGAAAAAGAATAGCTTTGCTTCAAATCCTCCCCATACACAAAGAGACAAAAGAGACAAAAAATTAACTTCCTCACTCCACAAGCTCCAAGAAATCTGCCAAAATCAAGCGTTTATTTCCCCCAAAATTAACTCTTGCCTTTGTCTCACTCCCTTCAGAAACAATCTCCTCCACTCTGCCAATTCCAAACACCTTGTGCTTAACTAGAGAATCTTTGCACAAAGGCTGTTGCGTGGGATTAAAACTCTTTCTTGCCTCCTTTAAAAATCTTGAAGGGGGAAGCGACTGCCTTTTTCCTCGATAAAATCTTGAAGTTACATAGCTCAAAAAAAGCTCTTTTTTTGCTCTTGTAAAAGCTACATAACCCAATCTCCGCTCCTCTTCTTGGATATATCCTTCAGATTCAAGAGGGAAAAAGCCATCCTCACAAGCAATGACAAACACATAATCAAACTCCAATCCCTTGCTTAGGTGCATACTCATACAAGAGACTCTCTCTCCTACTTTTTCATCCGAACTTGAGTTTAAACTCAAGTCATTCAAGAAATCTTCCATCTTCAATTCGGGATTACCTTGCATAAACTCCCTCAAAAGCGCAAAAAGCTCATTAAGATTTGCTCGACGATCTTCTTGTTCAAACTCATTAAACTCCTCAATCAAAGGCACTTTTTTCTCAAAAAGAGCAATAAATTGTTCTAATGAATGTTGAAACACTAACTTGAGTTCCTCAATGAGAGCAAAAAAAGCTTCCAAAACACTCAAAGTCTTTGCTGCGATTTGATCTGGAAACTGCAAATACAGCTCATAAATACTGCAATTCTTCTCTTTTGCCGCTTCTTCTAGCCGCTCTTGAGAGACCTTTCCAAGCCCTCGCTTTGGACGATTGACCACTCTTAAAAGTGAAAAATCATCCTCCAAATTCACCATCAAACGAAAATAACTCAAGGCATCTTTGATCTCTGCTCTTTCATAAAAGGGCATCGCCCCGATAAGTTTATAGGGAATCTTGGCACGATTAAAACCCTCTTCAATAGCACGACTTAGAGCATTTAGGCGATACAAAACTGCAATTTCTCCATAGCTTACACCCCTACTTACAAGGGCTTGGATCTTTGTAGCGATGTGTTGCACTTCTTGCTTTTCATCCAAAAACCCCTCTATTCTCACACTCTCTCCAGATTCTTGCATCGAATAAAGTGTCTTGCCTAGTCTTTGTGTGTTGTGAGAAATGAGATTATTCGCAAATTCCAAAATTTGAGGAGTGGAGCGATAGTTTTTTTCCAATCTAATGATTTTTGCATGATCAAAATCTTTTTCAAACTCCAAGATATTGCGAATATCTGCACCCCTCCAGCCATAAATACTCTGATCCTCATCACCCACAACACAGAGATTATGGTGAGCAGAGCTGAGGAATCTCAAAAGTTGATATTGCAAAAGATTTGTATCCTGATACTCATCTACCATGATGTAAGCATATTGCTGGCTGATTTCAGAAGCAAGAGAGGGGTTTTGCTCAAAAATCAAATAGGGCAGATACAGCAAATCATCAAAATCAAGTAAGTTTTTACTCTCCAAATACTGCTGATAATCGTGATACAAGGAAGCGATTTCCTTGCTCTCCCTAGACTTTGCCGTTTTTAACACTTCTTCAGCAGAGAGCATTTGATTTTTGTAG
>CAUWEE010000019.1:0-9013 GCA_963557095.1 uncultured Helicobacter sp.
ACGTTCTTTACCTCCCTAGCTATATATAATGATTGAAATTTGGGGATATTCAGAGCTTCAAAATTATGAAAATCATCTTCAACCAACTCCCCCTCACAGAATTCAAAATTAAGAGATACAAAATAATCAACAATTTTTTCAATCATTAAATTTACACAATGTTCTTTGCCTGATTTTGGAGAAACAAAAAGGCTTACATCAATTTTTTCTTCCTCAAGCTTTTTGGCAAGCTCAAGGCTCAAAATTTCTTGCTTTTTGCTTTCAAAGAGTTTCTCAAAATCTTGTTTTAATAGATTAAGCTCCTTAGCCCTCTCCTGTTTTTGACTTCCCTCCAAATTTTTAAGTTCGGCAAAAGCAAGGGTTAAAATCCCCTTCTTTCCCATAAGCTCAACCTTAAATTTTTCAAGCTCTTTAGAGTTTGTAATAGATTGTATTTTGGTCTTTATGCTCTGCATCCACTATCCTTAAACTTTTCGATGATTCCAAGAATTCAATGTTAAGATTCTAAAAGCTTAATTTTATTACAAGGCGCGACCGATGAGTTCAATTTTTACAAAAATTATCCGCAATGAAATTCCTGCCCAAAGAGTTTTAGAAGATGAAAACTGCCTAGCAATTCATGACATTGCCCCCCAAGCCCCTATCCATATTCTCATTTTCCCCAAAAAAGAAATCAAAGATTTCCAAGAGCTCGATGCCCAAAGTATGCAGAATCTTTTGAGCTTTATACAAAAAGTTGCGCAGACATTAAATTTGGATAAAAATGGTTACCGCCTCATCACTAATGTAGGCAGAGATGGAGGACAAGAAGTTCCCCATATCCACTTTCACCTGCTTGGTGGTGCCAAACTCAAGTGGGAAAAACTTGCCTAATCTAGCTCAACCAAAGCGCGATCTCATCTGCCAAGAAAAAATCAAGTGCTACGAGTCGATTCTCAACTTGCCTGCATTTCTGCTCATCCAAAAGGATTTGAGCTTTTCTTGCATCAACCTCATCAAGTGATACTCCTTCTTCACATCGCAATCCCAAAAAGAGTCTCTCAAATCTCTTCTGCTCATCACTTAAGATCTCTTTTTGTTTTTTCAGTGGATTCTTAATATACCCCAAAACAGATTGAGTTCCCCTAGATCTCACATTGCCTACACAACCCACAGCCCCAGCACCACAACCAATGTAATCCTCACCCCTCCAGTAAGATAAGTTATGTGCTGATTTATGTCCCCCACAATAACTTGAAACCTCATATTGCACAAAGCCAATCTCGCCCAACATTTCCCGCAACTCAAATGAGTAATCAACTCCTGACAATTTTGGAGGAGCTTTGTAAAAAACCGATCCCTTATCAATGCTTAAAGCATAAGCTGAAAGATGAGAAACCTCAAGGCTTTTAAGCCTCTCAAGTTCAACACCTAGAGTTTCAACAGAATCAAAAGGAGTGTTATAAATCAAATCAATACTTAAATTCACCAAACCACTTTGCTTAAGGATCTCAATGGATTGAAAAATGTCATAACTCCTATGATCCCTTTGTAAAAACTCAAGCTTTTTTTCAAAAAAGCTTTGCACGCCCAAACTCACGCGATTCGCACCCAAAGATTTCAAGCTTTCACACCAAGATTGCTGGATGAGATTTGGATTGCACTCCATTGTAATTTCGGCATCTTTACTCAAAGATGCTTTTTGTCCAATGAGCTCAAAAATACTTTCATAAAACTTCTGATGCAAGATATTGGGAGTCCCTCCTCCAAAATACACACTTGTAAAGCTCTTTCCTTCAATGGAGTGGGCCAAGTCAATCAGCAAGGCCTCAACATATTCTTCCTGCAAATCAAAATGAGAATCTATGGAATTAAAAGCACAATATCCACACTTACTTGCGCAAAATGGAATATGAACATACAAAGTCACAATAACTCTCCTAGTTTATGCTTTAATTATGGGAGAAATTCAAAGGTTTAATCAAATCATTTCATAATAGATTCTAAAACGCCTCTTTTAAGGAAAAAACATGGAGAAAAAATATCGTCCAAATGTTTCTGCCATTGTTCTCTCATCTTATTATCCTCAAAATTGCAAAATCTTTATTGCTAAACGCAATGATATGAAAGATGTATGGCAATTTCCACAAGGAGGAATTGATGAGGGAGAAAGCCCTCAAAAGGCTCTCAAAAGAGAACTTGAAGAAGAAATTGGGACGGACAAAATTGAAATCTTAGCCCAGTATCCAACATGGCTGAAATACGACTTTCCCTCACATGTTGCGCAAAAGTTCTATCCTTTCCATGGACAGATTCAAAAATATTTTCTTGTTCGCTTAAAATCAGATTCGCTAATCAATATTGCTACACAAAAGCCTGAATTTTGTGAATATGCCTTTGTTGAACTTGACAGAATCTTTGATAGGATAAAACATTTTAAAAAACCCATCTATAAACAAGTCTTAGACTATTTTAAAAAAGAAGGATTTTTATCGTGATCATTGTTCAAAAATATGGCGGAACAAGCGTGGGGAATTGCGAAAGAATTGCAAACATCACCTCAAAAATCATTAAAGCAAAAGAGGCAGGAAATCAAGTTGTGGTCGTTGTATCTGCAATGAGTGGAGAGACGGATAAACTCGTGCAATTTTCTCAAGCTTTCTGCGACTCAAACTACCCTATCCCCAATCCTAAGGAATGCGATGTTATTCTAAGCAGTGGAGAGCAAGTCACTCGCGCCCTTCTTGCAATTGCCCTAGAATCAAAGGGCTATAAGGCAGTCTCTTTGAGCGGACAAGAAGCTGGCATCATCACAGATTCTGTTCATACAAAAGCAAGAATTGAAAGAATTGATACACAAAAAATCCACTCGCTCTTGGAAGAGGACTTTATTGTTATTGTTGCAGGATTTCAAGGCGCAACACCCCAAGGAGAAATTACAACACTTGGACGGGGAGGGAGTGACTTATCTGCTGTAGCACTCGCTGGAGCCTTAAAAGCTGTTTATTGTGAGATTTATACAGATGTTGATGGCGTTTTTACCACAGACCCACGCATTGAGCCAAAAGCAAAAAAAATTGATAAAATTAGCTATGAAGAGATGCTTGAACTAGCAAGCATGGGGGCAAAAGTGCTACTCAATCGATCTGTTGAAATGGCAAAAAAACTCAATGTCAATCTTATCACGCGTAATTCATTTAGCGAAAACCAAGGGACTTTAATTACTGATGAGGAGAACATCATGGAACAACCAATTGTAAGTGGGATTGCACTTGATAAAAATCAAGCACGAATCAGCATTATCAATCTTAATGATGAACCTGGAATTGCCGCAAAAATCTTTGAATCCTTATCAAAAACTACAATCAATGTCGATATGATCGTCCAAAATGTCGGACGCGATGGAAAAGCAAATCTAGACTTTACAATCCCCAAAACAGAAGCAGCTCAAGCTCAACAAGTTTTACAAGAATTCTCACATATTTTTGAACGATTAGAGTATGACCACAATATTGCCAAAGTCTCAATTGTTGGTGTTGGAATGAAGTCCCACTCAGGAGTTGCAAGCCTTTGTTTCAATGCGATGGCTCAAGAAAATATCAATATTATGATGATTGGCACAAGCGAAATTAAAATTTCTATGATCATCGAAGATCGCTATGCCCAGAAAGCTGTGAGAGCCTTGCATGCCACCTATAAGCTGGATCAATAAGCATGGAAAAATTTTCAGATTGGATGCTTCGCACCATCAGAGAAGAAAGCAATCATGGGATCTTAAGTGGTTGGCTAGAGGAGGATCGATTCAAATGGACAAAACTTGTTTCCAATACTCTCATTCACTTAATGAATGGCACAAGCTTTCTGCTCATTTGCGACTCTCAAAGAAAATGGCTTAAGCATTACATTCTCACACATATCAATCATCCGCAAAAAAATCGTCCTTCTATTCCTATTTTAGATTTTCCCTTATCTCTAGAAAACTCTTCTAATTTTCAAGACATAAGAGATGTTTTAAATATTGCCTACAAAGACTATGGATTTTTCTACATCGGCAAGCGCAACAGCCCACTTGCTGAACTTGCCATTGGACATGAAAATAGTTTTTTATGGATTTTAGATGAAGCAATTCAGAATGCCTTCTATCTTGATTCCAAACACCCAATGCTTGATTTTAGACTTTTGCAACTTTATAAAATTTTTGATCTCTCAATTCACCATAGCATGTTTTGTAAATTTGATCTGGAGGAATAATGGGAAAAATTTATCTCACAGATCAACCAGAAGAAATCTTAGAAAGATATCCCAAACACAAATTGAAGATTTTTGAAACTCAAGAATTCAAAATTGCTGATGCCAAAACCATTATCAACGAATCTTATATCCTTGATCACGAAGGCAAAACCATTGCCATCATTGGCAAAATTTTCAATATTGAAGCACAAAATGCACTTCTTAAAATCCTAGAAGAACCTCCAAGTGGTGTAGAATTTTTGATCTTCACCTCCAACAAAAATGCCCTGCTTCCTACAATTCGCTCAAGGATGCAAATTATCAATATGATCAAGAAAAAAACCCCCGCTCCCTTAGAACTTGATCTCAAAAATCTCACACTGGCAAAAATTTATGATTTTTTAAAGCCACTTGAATCTTCTTCAAGAACGCAATCTCAAGAGATTATTCAAAGCCTGCTCCAAAGCATTCAAGATAAACAAATCAAGCTCTCAGAACAAGAACTTGAATTTTTTGATACCGCAATAAAAGCTACCCATCATTATGAAAAACTGCATATTGCACTCTTACCCATCCTTTTATCCTTGAGTGCTCAATGACAAAACCCTACATCCAGCGACTTAACCCAAATCTTTTAGAAGCCCAACTCCAAGCCCTTAAAACAGATCCTCAAGGAATCAAAATCATCAAGAAAAAATCTCATGATTTTGTGTTTAAAATCTTTTCCCTACCTCTAAGTGCAATGCATATTCTCAAACAAGAAGCGCTAAGCGTGGGAGCAGACTTAGCCACACCCAAAGATGCAATTCTGTGTAGAAAAACACACTATGATTCAATCCTACTTGGCTCCTTCTCACAACTTTCGCGCATTGTTCAAAAATGTCTCATTCAGCCATTTGGCTTAAAAGAAATTGCACAAATCATTAAAAAACACATCAATGCACAAGCAGCACATCCCCCTAAACTTATGGCAATTCTTAATCTTACTCCAGATAGCTTTTTTGAAGGCAGTCGCTTTTCGTGGCAAGAGGCACTTCAAACGATTCGAAACTACATTGAACTTGGCATACCCATCATTGATATTGGTGGAGCGAGCTCAAGACCAACAAGTGATCTAATCTCTCCAGAAGATGAACTTAATCGCTTAAAAGATCTTATTTTGCTCATTTTTAATGAAGGCTTGAATGAAAAGGTTAGCTTAAGTATTGATACCTACAATCCAGAGGTTGCCGATTTTGCACTCTCTTGTGGCTTTGAAATTCTCAACGATATTCTAGGATTCCGCGATCCCTTGATGATTGAAACTTGCGCCAAACATCAAGCAACTGCAATTTTGATGCACTCAAGAGGCACTCCAAAAACAATGCAAACTCTTACCGACTACAAAAATTTATTCCAAGAAATTGATCTCTTTTTTGAAGAAAAAATCGCAGAACTTCACGAAAATGGGATTTCTAAAATAATCTTAGATATAGGTTTTGGATTTGCCAAAGAAAAAGAACATAATCTCTCTCTTATACAAAATTTGATGCATTTCAAACATTTTTCTCTCCCCCTGCTTGTTGGAGCTAGTCGCAAAAATACCATTGGAATCCTCACAAAGCAGCCCATAGAAAAAAGGCTTAGTGGCACCTTGGCACTTCACCAAATTGCCCTTCAAAATGGAGCAAATATTTTAAGAATACACGATGTGCAAGAGCATCTTGATATGCTTAAAATTCATGAGGCTATGGAGAGCATATGAAAAAAATAGAAGAAATAGTTGAAAACTTCCTACTTACACATGGCTTAAGCAAGGAAGATGTTTCCTCCAAGACACCCAAAGAGCTAAAAACAATTTACACTCAAGGCTTAAAAGCATATACTAAACGCTTCTTGCAAGAAGCTCCAAAACAGCAGGAGCAAATCCTTGAAAATCCATTTTTGCAACTTAGAAGCCCGCAAGAATTATTTGATATTGAGCTTAATTTTTTTGAACACTTTTCGCTCGAAGACATTATACTAATGCTGAGCAAAAAATTTGAGTTTATGAATATTGTACAAGTTCAAGAAATCACAAAAATTCTATTTTTTGCATTCCAAGAAAGCATCTTGCAAGAAATTGAAGAAAAACTCAAAAAACTCCCACGAGAAGAAAGTCAATCCATTCTTGAAATTTATGAACAACAAAAAAGTGATATTGAACACCTCATCAGCATCAACAAAAAACTAGAATCTGAAGATTTTCGAGAAAAACTTCAGATAATCATCAATATTAAAGCGCTGATTCAAAAAGAAAGCTTAGAAGAAAGCTAGAGAAGAAAAACACTCACTCTCCACCCTCCCCCCTTTTTTTCTTAAATTATTTTCTGAGTTCTCTAATTCTTGCAGATTTTCCCTTACGATCTCTAAGATAATAAAGCTTAGCTCGTCTTACGCGACCAATTCTCAAAACTTCAATTTTCTCTAGAGTTTCACTATATAGAGGGAAAACTTTCTCAACTCCTACATTGTTTGCTCCCATCTTCCTCACTGTAAAAGTGCGATCAACTCCATTACCGCGAATGGCAATACAGATTCCCTCATAGTTTTGAATCCTGCTCTTATCGCCTTCTTGAATCTTAATTCCCAATCTTAGAGTGTCCCCTGCCTTAAAAACTGGAACTTTTTTATCTGCAATCTGTGCTTTTTCAAAGCTTTCAATGTAACGATTTTTCATTTTTTATCCTTGTATTTTTTCCAATTCTGATAAAGATCTGGACGGTAATATTTTGTCTTACATTCAGAAAGGCTAAGTTTTAAACCCGCGATTTTACTATGATTTCCACTAGAATAAATCAAAGGTGGAGGAATTTTTTCTATTTTTTCATCTTTTTGCAGAGTTTTTGCAAAAACTGGAGCTTCTAAAAGAGAATTTTCAAAGCTTTCTCCAAGCAAAGAACAAGGATTACCCAAAACTCCTCCAATTTGTCTTGCAACACTATCGCACAAGCAGAGTGCTGGGATCTCTCCCCCAGTCAAGATAAAATCCCCAATGCAAAACACTTCATCGGCCCATAACTCAATACTTCTTTCATCAAATCCTTCATATCTCCCGCAAACAAAGACAATATGGCTTTTATCTTGAGCCAAACGCACACTATCTTTTTGAGAAAAACAGGGAGCATTGGGAGTAAGAAAAATAATATGTGCCTCTTGTGAAAAAGTTTTTAAGGCGGAGTTAAGCACATCTGCACAAATAACTTGTCCAGCTCCTCCTCCAATTTGAGGTTCATCAACTTTATGATGTCGATTTTGCGAAAAAGAACGCAAATCCAAAATTTCAATTTCAATCAGCTTCTTTTCAACGGCACGCTTAAGGATAGAATCCTGAAAATAAGATTGAATAAGTTGAGGGAATAAGGTAAGAAAGCTAAATTTCATCTAGCTCGCAAACCAAATCTCTCTAGCACCTTGTGCAAAAATCTTTTTCTGCGCAAGAGAAAACTCCAAGATATAGCGCTCAATATAGGGAATCATAAAGGTTTTAGGGAGCTTTTTCTCATAGATCCCACAATTTGCGCCAATCACTAAATAATCCACATTTGCAATACGCTCAATATCAGTCACAACACCCAAAACCTCACTGCCTTCAACAATCTCGCAACCCAAAATATCAAACCAAAAAAACTCCCCTTCATCTAAAGAGCAAAGCCTTCGAGTATCTTCAATCTTCATCTTTAAGACAGCATTTGTCAAACTCTTTGCACTCTCCAAACTTTCATAGCCCTCAAAACAGACCAACCCCTCTTTATAATGCTTAATTTTTAAAGGAAAGACTTCCTTCAAAAGGCTTCCCTTTGATGCATAAAACTCAATGTGCTGATTAAAAATTTGAGGAAAATCTGAAAAAATTTGGAGCTTTAAATCCCCCTTGACCCCCACAGTTTTACCAATTTTTGCAACAACAATCATAAAGATTGCACAAGAATTTTATAAGTCAAGCCATTTTTCAGTCTGCAGCCTGATATTACATTCTTCAAAGCATGGATCATTCTTCCATTTTTGCCAATAAATCTTCCCATATCATCTTTTGATGAAAGAAGAGTGATTTCTACCTCATCCCCTTTTTGCAAAACCTCAACAGCTATTTTTTCAGGGTGAAGTGCAAGCTTTTTGGCATATTCTTCAACAAAGCGTTCGATCATTATTTTGCACTAGAAAGCTTCGCAACTCTCTCACTCATTTTTGCCCCCACGCCCTTCCAATAAGCAAGTCTATCTTCATTGATTTTGACATAAGCAGGCTCTACTAAGGGGTTATAAACTCCGATAGATTCAATCCAACCACCATCTCTTCTCTTCCTGCTATCAGTTACTACAATTCGATAGAATGGCTTTTTCTTTCTTCCCATCCTTGTCAATCTAATCACGGTTGCCATTAATTCTCCTTAAAATTTGCTTCAATTAAAGCGCGTATTATAAAGTGTTTTTAGAATAAAGTCTTTGAGTTTTTGCAAAATGCTAGAATTTGGCAAATCAATTTCTCCTGCAAGGAAGCAAATGCAACTCTTTACAGCTGGACCATCACAAAGTCCAAAAGAAGTTTTAGAGATTCTTCAAACTCCAACCATCCATCATCGATCCGATGAGTTTAAAGCTCTTTTTGAAAAATGTCGCTCCCTACTCAAAAAAATCATCAATCTCCCCCATGTGTTTTGCCTTTGCTCAAGTGGAAGCGGGGCGATGGAATCTGCGATTTCCTCCCTAAATCCACAAAAAATTCTTGTCCTTAATCATGGGAAATTTTCAAGACGCTGGCTTGACATCGCCAAGGCTTTCAATAT
>CAUWEE010000020.1:0-8931 GCA_963557095.1 uncultured Helicobacter sp.
GTTTTTGAAGAGTTAGGCGCGGAGGTGCTTGTCATCCATGATGAACCTAGTGGTTTCAATATCAATGAGCAATGCGGGGCTTTGTATCCACAAAGTCTTGCAAAGGCAGTTAGGGAATATCGAGCTGATGTAGGTTTTGCTTTTGATGGGGATGCAGATCGTGTGGCTGTTGTTGATGAGAGAGGAGAGATTGTGGATGGGGATAAACTTTTGGGGGCTTTGGCGCTTTATCAGAAGCAGAATAAGGCTCTTAAAAGCTCTAAGATTATCGCAACGCTTATGAGCAACCTTGCTTTGGAAGAGTTTTTGAACTCTCATGATTTAGAGCTTGTGCGTAGTCATGTGGGGGATAAATATGTCTTGCAAGAAATGCAGAAGAATCATTCAAATTTTGGCGGAGAGCAGAGTGGGCATATTATCTTTTCTGACTTTGCAAAAACAGGTGATGGGATCACAAGTGCTTTGCAGGTGATGGCAATGCTTAAGCGCAGTAAGAAGTTTGCCTCAAAGATCCTCTCTCCTTTTGCCCTATATCCAAATAAACTAGTCAATCTCAATGTTGCTTGTAAGCAAGAACTTGAGACAATCAGAGGATACAAAGACTTGATCGCAGAAATAGAGAGCGCAAAAATGCGACATTTGATTCGCTACTCTGGCACAGAAAACAAGCTTAGAATCCTTCTGGAAGGCAAGAGTGAGCTAGAGATTTCCCAAAAGATGGAAAAAGCGATTAAGTTTTTTAAAAATGCTTTGGGAGAAGTGGGTGAGGGATGAAAGAAGGCAGATCTAAAGAGGATGAGTTGATGCAGGAGAGCTTTTCTTTGTGTCCGTGCAGGGCTTGGGAAAATATTAAAGCTTTTCCTAGAAATGCCTTGCTTTATTTTGTTTTGGGAATTTTTGTCTTTTGGCTTGATCAAGAGGTGAAGAAAATCATCGTGGATGGTTTTCGATATGAGGGGAGCGTGATTTCAATTGTTTATGTGCTCAATAAGGGTGTGGCGTTTTCACTTTTTGCCTTTTTGGGGGAGTGGCTCAAATGGATTCAGCTTGTTATTGTTGTTTTGCTTGGATATATAGTTTTAACTTTTCGAGACTTTTTGCGACAGGATTCTCTCCCCTTTGCTTTGATTATAGGATCAGGAGCATCAAATCTTTATGATCGTTTCACAAATGGTGGGGTAGTGGATTATGTGTATTGGCACTATGGTTTTGAATTTGCTATTTTTAATCTTGCTGATGTGTTCATCAATATCGGGATTGCGCTCTTTGTGCTCAAACTTTTATTTAAGAAGAAAACCTTAATTCCTTAGTGTATAATCGCAAGCTTATTCAAATAATCCATTTTTAAGAGGTTCGTTTGTCCGAAATTATAGGCATCAAAAATAGTGAGGGTGTTTTTGATCTCTGCACAGCTAAAGAGCTTGATTTGCAGGGTCAAGATGTATTTTTTGATAACTCTTTAGAATCTTTATTTATTATGCGTCATTCCTGTGCTCATCTGATGGCACAGGCGATTAAATCTCTCTATCCTAGTGCAAAGTTTTTTGTCGGTCCAGTCGTAGATGAGGGCTTTTATTATGATTTTGAAGTGGAGGAGAAGATTTCTGAGGAAGATTTGACACGCATCGAATCTAAGATGAAAGAACTCGCCAAGCAAGGTTTTGAGATTACAAAGACAACTTTGCCAAGAGATGAAGTCATTGCAAGATTTAAAGATGATGATTTGAAAATGGCTGTGATTTCTCGCATCGATTCTTCCACGCTAAGTATTTACTCTCAAGGAGATTTTGAGGATTTGTGTCGGGGTCCTCATCTGCCCAATACAAAGTTTTTGCACTCCTTTAAATTGACAAAAATTGCTGGGGCTTATTTGGGTGGGGATGAAAAAGCCAAAATGCTTACACGAATTTATGGGATTGCTTTTGCAGACAAGGAGTCTTTGAAACAATATCTTTTTCAGCTTGAGGAAGCCAAGAAGAGAGATCATCGCAAGCTTGGGAGTGAATTGGGCTTTTTTACCTTTGATGAGAGTGTGGGGGCTGGGCTTCCAATCTGGCTGCCTAGGGGCGCAAGACTTAGGCGGACACTTGAAGCTCTTCTGACAAAGGCACATATCATTCGCTATTATGAGCCTGTTCGCGGCCCAGAACTTCTTAAGAGTGATCTTTGGAAAGTCAGTGGGCATTATGCAAACTATGGTGAGAATATGTATTTCACACAAATTGATGAAGTGGAATATGGAATGAAGCCCATGAATTGCGTAGGGCATATCAAGGTGTATCAAAGCTCTATTCGCAGCTATCGTGAATTGCCTTTGAGGTTTTATGAATATGGCGTGGTGCATCGGCATGAGAAAAGCGGAGTTTTGCATGGCTTGCTTAGGGTGAGAGAATTTACTCAAGATGACGCGCATATCTTTTGCAAGCCTAGTCAAATTCGCGAGGAAGTTGTTTCTATTGTGAAATTTGCTCAAAGGATTATGGATGCCTTTGGTTTCAAATATGAGATGGAGATTTCCACAAAGCCTGAAAAATCTATCGGAGATGAAGCAGTGTGGGAGCTTTCAACTCAAGCCCTCAAAGATGCTTTAAGTTTTTGTGGGATTGAGTATGGAATCGATGAAGGGGGAGGGGCATTTTATGGACCTAAGATCGATATGAAAATTACCGATGCGATTGGGAGAAAGTGGCAGTGTGGGACGATTCAAATCGATATGAATCTTCCAGAGCGTTTTGCTCTTGAATATATTGATGAGGACAATACTGCTAAGCAGCCTGTGATGATACATAGAGCTTTGCTTGGATCTTTTGAGCGTTTTGTTGCGATTTTGATTGAGCATTTTGGAGGAGAGCTTCCCTTTTTCATTGCTCCTACTCAAGTGATTTTGATACCAATTTCACAAGAGCAAAATACCTATGCTCAAGAGCTTCGAGATCAAATGTTGAGTCTTGGTGTGTATGCTGAAATTTCCAATAAAAATGAAACCTTAAGCAAACGAGTTCGAACAGCAGAAAAACAAAGAGTCCCAATGATTATTGTGCTTGGGGAGAAAGAGGTGGAAAGCAAGATACTCTCTATTCGCGATCGCAGAGAGAAAAGGCAGTATGAAATGAATGAAGGAGAATTTTTCATAATGATTGAAAAAAAGATGAAAGAGGTTAGCTTTTGAGTAGAGAAGAAGTATTGTTAAATGAAGAGATTCAGTTGAGGGAAGTGCGCTGCATTGGTGAAAATGGAGAGCAATTTGGCATTATGAGCTCTAGAGAAGCTTTGGAAATCGCTGTGCAGCATGATTTGGATTTGGTGTTGATTTCTCCAAATGCTAATCCCCCAGTTTGCAAGATTATGGATTATGGAAAATTTAAATATCAAAGTGAAAAGAAGCAAAAGGAAGCACGAAAGAAGCAGAAGCAGATTGAGGTCAAAGAGATTAAGCTTTCTGTGCAGATTGCACAAAATGATGTAAATTACAAAGTTAAGCACGCACGCGAGTTTTTGGAAAATGGGAAGCATGTCAAATTTCGTGTATTTTTAAAGCAGAGAGAAATCGGTATTCCTGGAATTGGTTTAGAGCTTTTAGCTAGAGTGCAGGAGATGCTTGAAGATATTGCTATTGCCGAAAAGGAAGCCAAACTTGAAGGGCGATATGTTAATATTTTATTGATCCCTAAGAAAAAGTAAAATTTATGAAAGGAGAATAGAAATGCCAAAGATGAAAACAAATCGTGGTGCAGCAAAGCGATTCAAGGTGAAAAAGAATCTTATCAAGCGCGGCTCTGCTTTTAAAAGTCATATTTTGACTAAGAAAGATCATCAAAGAAAAGCGAATTTGAATGCACCAAAATATGTCCATGATGCAAATTTAGATTCTGTTAAGAAACTATTGTGTATGGCTTAGCTTATTGATCCCCCTTGCAATAGGGAAAGCTTGATGTAAATCACACCTCACAAAAAAGGTAAAGGAGAATAAATGAGAGTAAAAACAGGAGTGGTAAGAAGAAGACGCCACAAAAAGATTTTAAAACTTGCTCGAGGTTTTTATAGCGGAAGAAGAAAACACTTCAGAAAAGCAAAAGAGCAGCTTGAAAGAAGTATGTATTATGCTTTCCGTGATCGAAAACAGAAAAAAAGAGATTTCAGAAGTCTTTGGATTGTCCGTATCAATGCAGCTTGCAGAATGCATGAGATAAGTTATTCCAAGTTTATGCATGGATTAAAGCTTGCAAATATCGAACTCGATCGTAAAGTTTTAGCAGATATGGCAATGAATGATATGGGTGCATTTTCAAAAATCGTAGAGAGCGCCAAAAAAGCCCTCTCAAAATAATGATTTAAATGAGGAAGGGGGCCTCACATAATTGTAATTCTTATTCAAGATTTGATTTTTTAAGGGGTTTGTGTGAAAAAGGGATTGTTTTTTATCCACGCATTTTTCATTTTAGTTTTTTTAAATGGTTGCTTTTTTGCCAATATTTTTGATTTTGGACCTAAGATTGATTTGGGCAAAAATCAATGGGAAATTGTTTCTTTTACATTGGGGGACAAGCAGTATAAACCAAGTGATTATGAGCAGGTGCCAAGTATGCGTTTTGATACTACAGAATTGAAACTTTATGGCAATACTGGTTGTAATGCATTTTTTGCAAGTTATGTTTGGATCAATGATCAAAAAATTGAAATGAGAAATTCTGGAATGACGCGCAAAATATGTCAAAGCAAGGAATCAATGCAGTTTGAGCAGAAATTGATGGAAGAATTTGATGGTGAGTTTGAAGTTGTGGAGGAAGAGCATGGGCTCATCATCAAAAAGGAAGGCCTAAAGATCGTTTTACTTTCTGCAGATTGGATGGAGAAGCTTAGGGATGCAGAAAAAAACCAACAAGATGTGCAAAGTCCAGCTTCACAATAGATAGCTTGAATATTTCTCAAACCTGTTTTCAAACTGTTCAAGGAAGTTTTGAGAGCAAGGGATCTAAGTTTATTTCCTTTTTGACTCCAATTTGTGATTTTGATTCTTTGATGTTAGAGTTGAGAGCCTTGCATTTAAAGGCTGTGCATTTTGTTTATGCAACTCGTATCCAGGAGATGCATATTTCTGAATCATTTAGCGATGATGGAGAGCCAAAGGGAAGTTCTGGAATGCCAACACTCAATGTTTTGAGAGGGGAAAATTTGTTGGATGTTGGATTGATTACTGTGCGATATTTTGGTGGAACGCTTTTGGGGGTGGGTGGGCTTGTGAGAGCCTATACGCAATCTGCACAAGAAGCCATTAAATCTGCAAAGCAAAACAATTTGCTCTTGCCTTATCAAAAAAAATTGACTTATACAATTTTTTATCCCTATGCTCTCTCTAAGCTTGTGGATTACTGGGTTCTCAAGCTTGGATTGGAAGAGCAAAAAAGAAACTTTAAGACCGAAGGAATTGAGATTAACTTAAGTTCGACTTTGGAGAAAAAAGAGGAATTTTTAAAAATTTGCAAGGATAAGTTAGGTTTATATTTTCAATGAATTGCGCATTTGAGATGAAGGCGAGTTTGTCTTTAACCTTGCCTTTCTAAAACCTGTTAGAATACCGCTATTGTATTTAAGTGCCTAAAGGAGAAGATTATGGAAGTGTATCAGTGGCTTAAGATGTTGCATATTTTGGCTTTTACTTCATGGATGGCGATGCTTTTTTACATCCCTCGTTTGTTTGTCTATCATGCTGAACATTTAGACAATGTAGGTTTTGGCGAAGTCGTAAAAATTCAAGAAAATAAACTTTATTATTTGATTGGATATCCTGCAATGATTGTGACTTTTTTGAGTGGAATTGGGCTAATTGTTGTTATGGGTGGAGGAGAATTTATGAAAAATTCTTCTTGGCTTCATATCAAGCTCACTTTTGTTTTGCTGCTTGTTGTCTATCATTTTTCTTGTGGTTTTTTTATGAAGCAGTTTGCAAAGGGGCAGTGCAAAAGAAGTGGAAAATTTTTCAGAGTCTTCAATGAGATCCCAACCCTTATTTTGATTGCTGTGGTTTATTTGGTGATCTTCCAACCTGTGTTTTGGGAGAGATAATGGCAAAACTTTGGGGCGGACGCTTTAGCCAGGATTCGAATAAATTATTGGATGAGTTCAATGCTTCTATTTCTTTTGATCAGAAGCTTTGGGAACAGGACATCAGAGGTTCAAAAGCACATTCTGAAATGCTTTTTGAGATTGGAATCTTAAATCTTGAAGAAAAAGAAGCAATTCATCGGGGATTAGACGCGATCGCAGAAGAGATTGAAAAAGGGGAATTTGAGTTCAAATTGAGCGATGAAGATATTCATATGGCTATTGAATCGGCATTGATTGCAAAGATTGGTGAAGTGGGCAAAAAGCTTCACACAGCAAGAAGTCGCAATGATCAAGTTGCGGTGGATTTTAAAATCTTTGTTTTGCAAAGCAATCAAGAAATCTCCCTTAGGCTTTGCAAGCTAATTGAGACGCTTTTGCAGATTGCTTCAGAGCATACAGAGACTTTGATGCCTGGTATGACGCATTTGCAACACGCTCAACCTATTAACTTCGGCTTCCATCTTGTTGCTTGGTGCTGTGCTTTTAAACGAGATGTGCAGCGATTTCAATCAAGCTATGAGCGAAATAACTATTCTCCCTTAGGCTCTGGAGCTCTAGCTGGCGTGCCCTATAAGATTGATCGAGAAAGCACGGCTTACTCTTTGGGCTTCGCTGCTCCTACAATCAATGCGATGGATTCAGTCAGTGATCGTGATTTTGCGCTAGATTTGCTCTATGATGTCGCGATGGTGATGATGCATATTTCACGCGTTGCAGAGGAGCTTGTGATGTGGAGTAGTTATGAGTTTGGTTTTGTGAGTTTTTCTGATGAATACTCAACAGGAAGTTCAATTATGCCTCAAAAGAAAAATCCTGATGTTGCCGAGCTTTTGCGTGGAAAAAGTGGCAGAGCTTATGGGAATCTAATAGCACTGCTTACAGTAATGAAGGGCTTGCCGTTGGCCTACAATAAGGATACGCAAGAAGATAAAGAGGGGGTTTTTGATAGTGTGCAAACAGCTCTTATTTGCCTTGAGATTCTTGAAAAATCTCTTCAGAGCCTAACGATTCATCAAGACAAGATGCAAAAAATGACAAAGATTGGACATCTAAGTGCCACAGATTTGGCAGATTTCTTGGTGCAAAAGTGCAATATTCCATTTCGTGAGGCACATCACATCACTGGAAAAGTTGTGGCCCATGCAGAGCAAGAAGGCAAGGATATTTCAGAATTGACAGAGGAAGAGATTCTCTCTCAAGATGCAAGAATTCATCAAGGTGTTTTAAAATCTTTGGATTTGAAGACTTCGATGAACGCAAGAGATTCTTTGGGTGGGACATCAAGTCGGCAAACTAAGTTTCAAATCAAGTTTCTTCAAGAGTGGCTTAGCGGGATTAAAAATGGATAAACAAAAACAAATCGTTGAGATGTTTGATTCTATTGCCCCTTCCTATGATTTGGCAAACCGCATTTTGAGTTTTGGAATTGATGTGAGTTGGAGAAAAGAGGGGTGCAGCAGAGCGATTGAAAAAATTGGAAAAAATCACCATCTTAAAGTTTTGGATGTAGCTTGTGGGACAGGGGATATGATCTTGCAGTGGCAGAAGCAATTAAGTGCATCTGAATTTGTGGGAATTGATCCTTCAAGGGCGATGCTAGAAGTTGCGCAAAAAAAGCTTCCTCAATGTAGTTTTATCCAAGCGCAAGCTCAAGAATTACCTATGCCTGATGAAAGCATAGATGTTCTCTCTATTGCTTATGGATTAAGAAATGTTTGTGAGTATCCTTTGGCTTTGAAGGAGTTTTATCGTGTGCTTAAGAAGGGTGGAGTGTTGTTGATATTAGAATTTACTCACAATCCAAATCCGAGTTTTTTTGAGAAAGTTGGACTTTTCTATACGCAAAAAATCTTGCCATTTTTTGGAGGCTTGATTTCTAAAAACCAAAAAGCTTATGAGTATTTGCCCAATTCAATTGAGCAATTTGCCTCTTTGGATGAGATTTGTTCAGAGCTTAAGTGCTGTGGTTTTGTGGATATTTTTAGTAAAAATTATCATGCCAAGATTTCATCTTTAATCCTTGCTTCAAAGGAGTCCTGATGCGTTTATTGATTTCTTTATTGATTTTGTGTGAGTCTGTATTTGCTTCAAGTTTGCGTTATTTTTTTGGAATGGGGATAAACTTTGCTTCCCCTGTGCTTGAGATTTCTTCAAGAAGTCTTAATAGGTCGCAAAAAAATTTTTCTATGAATTCTAGATCTTATGTAGCGAGTTTTAGCGGGGGAGTTCAGCAATATTGGGATCGTGATAAATATGTGGGGGGGAGGGCAATGGGGGAATTTGGAATTGGTGGAGCAAGTGTTGAGAATGGAATGGCTGGAGTTTTTTCTCTTTCTGGTGCTTTAGATTTGCTTGTTGATTTTCTTAAGCAACCCTCCGTTGATCTTGGAGTCTTTGGCGGCTTTGAATATGGGATGACTTTTTTGGCTTCAAATGCACGCGTCAATGACTATGCACTAAAGAGCGAGACTTATAGTGCATATTGGAGGCTTGGTCTTTCTGCAACTTTTGAGAGATTTCATCGCATTGATTTGACATATAAGGCTCCAATTTCTCCCCTAGCACTCCCAACAGAAGTTAGGGGGCAAGAGACACGCCACCAAACCTATTCTGGAGCACAGTTTTGCCTAGGGTATAAGTTGCTTTTTTGATGGATTTGCTCCTTTCTTCAGCTCAAGCTTATTATGATTATTTAGAGAATAATGGTTTGGGGGTAGAGAAGATTTCTGTTAAATCTTTTCATTTTGAAAAGCAGCAGCTTTTTATTTTTTTATCTCAAAAACTTTTTAGCACAGATTCTCTTTTATTGCGTTGTGGGGGGACAGA
>CAUWEE010000021.1:0-8755 GCA_963557095.1 uncultured Helicobacter sp.
TGCACCAATCTTGCCATTGCCTATGATGATGGCACAGGGGTGCAGACGGACAAAGTAAAAGCCTTACAATACTATCTTATCGGCTGTGAAGGGGGAGATAGCATAGCTTGCACTAATGCTGGATGGATGTATGCCAATGGCGTAGGAACAAACAAAAATTACTACCAATCCCTCAATAGCTACAACAAAGCTTGCAACCTTGGTAGCGAGCTAGGCTGCTATAACTTGGGATTAATGAGCAATACCTACAATGTCTATGGCGTTGATAAAGATCGTTTGGGAGCTTTGGATATGAATTATATCGCTTGCTCTCAAGGAGATATGGTGGGTTGTTCCAATCTAGGCTATCTCTATTCCACTGGAGAGGCAGGAGCACCACTTAACTATTACAATGCGGCAAAATACTTTGATCTAGCTTGCCAAAATGGAGTTCTAAGTGCTTGCAACAATCTTGCTGTGCTCTATGATAATGGAAGAGGTGTTTTGCAAGATAAATTAAAAGCGATGGAACTCTTTGCCTTTGCCTGTCAAAATGGCTTTGAAACAGCCTGTCAAAATTACAGAATTATGAATTCAAACAACAGAGGAGTTCGAATGCTGGGTAGATAGGCTCAGCCTTTCTTCTCCTTTTAGTGCAAAATAAAATCCACTCATCCTCCTCTTAAAACTCTGTAAAATTCAAGAAATTTTAATATTTGGAATTTCCTATGAGCTTTACACATCTGCATTTGCATACTGAATATTCTCTGCTTGATGGAGCCAACAAAATCAAAGTGCTGGCTAAAAAGATTAAGTCCCTAGGGATGAAAAGTGTTGCCATCACCGATCATGGCAATCTCTTTGGGGCAATGGAATTTTATAAAACAATGCTAGAAGAGGGGATTAAGCCCATTATTGGCATTGAGACCTATCTACACAACCATGAAAAACTTGGAGATAAAAGCTCAAAAGCGCGTTATCACCTTTGTCTCTTTGCCAAAGATTACGAGGGTTATCAAAACCTTATGTATCTTAGCTCTCAAGCTTTCATTGAGGGCTTCTATTACAATGCAAGAATCAACAAAAAACTTTTAAGAGAACACAGCAAGGGACTCATCGCTTCCTCTGCCTGTCTTGCTGGAGAGGTGAGTTATCATCTTGATGCGAGCAATCCTGCCTATCAAAATGTAGGAGAGAGAAAATTCAAAAAACCCTACAACCCCCAAGGTTATGAACTTGCAAAAGAAGCTGCTCTTGAATACAAAGATATTTTTGGGGATGATTTTTATATTGAGATTATGCGTCATGGCATTGACAAGCAACTTTTTATCGATGATCTTCTCATCAAGCTCTCTCTTGAGACGGGCATTAAGCTTATCGCAACAAACGATACGCACTATACAGAACAAGAGGATTCTGAGGCTCAAGATACCGCAATGTGCGTCGCCACAGGAAAAACCATCAATGATAATAATCGTTTGAAACACTCTGTGCATGAATTCTTTGTCAAGTCCCCAGAGCAGATGCAAGAGCTTTTCTGCGATATTCCTGAAGTCTTGGAACATACGCAAGAAATCGTTGATAAATGCAATTTGATCCTGCCTTTGAAAAACACAGAAATCATCAACAAAGCTACAGGAGAGAAGATTTTAGATTTTTCTCCAGCCACCCCCCCAACCTTCCGTTTTACTCAAGAATATGCACAAAAGGAAGGTTTGGACAATATCCATAGTGATGCGGATTATTTTGCCTACAAATGTCGCGAAGGTTTAAAAGAAAGATTAGAAATTGTCCCCAAAGAAAAACATCCCATCTATGAAGCAAGGTTAGAACAAGAAATCGAGGTTATCAACAAAATGAACTTCCCAGGCTATATGCTTATTGTTTGGGATTTCGTGCATTTTGCTAAAACACACTCTATTCCTGTTGGACCTGGGCGAGGGAGTGCAGCTGGAAGTCTTGTAGCCTTCTGTCTCAAAATCACCGACATTGACCCACTCAAATATGATCTCCTCTTTGAGCGTTTCCTAAATCCCGAAAGAGTGAGTATGCCTGATATTGATATGGATTTCTGTCAAAGAAGACGGGGTGAGATTATTGATTATGTCACCACGCGTTATGGCAAATACAATGTGGCTCAAGTCATTACTTTTGGTGAGCTTAAGGCAAAAGGTGTCATCCGCGATGTGGCAAGAGTATTTGATATGCCCTACAATGAAGCTGATGCGATGGCAAAGCTTATCCCCGATGAACTTCAAATCACTCTCAAAGATGCCTATGAGAAAGAGCCAAAGATCAAAGAGCTTATCCAAAGCAATCCTCTTGCCCAAAAAATCTGGAACTTTTCCCTAAAACTTGAGAATCTCAAACGCAACGCAGGCACTCACGCCGCGGCAATTGTGATTGACTCCGAAAAAGAACTTTGGCACAAAACACCCCTCTACACAAGCGAGCGTCTCAATGGGGCGATTGTCACGCAGTATTCAATGAAATGGCTTGAGCCTGTGGATCTCATCAAGTTTGATTTCTTAGGCTTAAAAACCCTCACTGTTATTGATGATGCACTCAAACTTGTCAAAGAACGCTATAACAAAGAGATTGACTTTTTGAGGGTTGATATCGAAGATCCAAAGGTTTATGAGACGATGCAAAATGGCAACACCCTTGGCTTATTTCAGATCGAATCTGGGGGAATGCAAGATCTCAATAAACGCTTAAAACCCACTACCTTTGAAGATGTAATCGCGGTTTTAGCTCTTTATCGTCCAGGACCAATGGAATCAGGAATGCTTGATGATTTCATTGATCGCAAACATGGTAGAAAAGCTATTACTTATATGTTTCCAGAACTTGAGCCCATCCTCAAACCTACCTATGGAGTAATCGTCTATCAAGAACAAGTCATGCAAATTGTGCAGACTATTGGGGGCTTTAGTTTGGGTGGAGCAGATCTAGTGCGAAGAGCGATGGGGAAAAAGATCAAAGAAGAGATGGATCGCCTCAAAGATAGCTTTGCTGATGGGGCAGAAAAAAATGGCTTCAATCGCGCAAAAGCAGGAGAACTATGGGAGCTGATTGTAAAGTTTGCCGGATATGGATTCAACAAATCCCACTCTGCAGCCTATGCAATGATCACCTTCCAAACCGCTTATTTGAAAACCTATTATGAACACGAATTTATGGCAGCGATGCTCACAAGCGAGACAAACAAAGTGGAATCTGTTGCTCATTATCTTGATGAAGTCAAGGCAATGGATATTGAAGTTGTCCCTCCCCATGTCAATGTTTCTGATCATGATTTTGGCGTCAAGGATTTTGAGGGCAAAAGAAAGATTGTCTTTGGACTTAGCGCAATCAAAGGCGTAGGCGATGCTCCAATTGAAAATATTGTCAAAGAACGCAAAGAAAATGGGACCTATCAAAGCTTGGAGGATTTTGTTGCAAGGATTGACTGGAGCAAAACATCAAAGCGCATCCTAGAGCCTTTGATCAAATCGGGTAGCTTAGACAATCTAGGCTATAGTCGCAAATGTATGCTTGCACATATTGACGCCATTTGCGAAGCTGGTAGAGCCAAAGATAAGGCAAATGCTATGATGTCAGGATCACTCTTTGATGATCTTGCAGAAGAGCCAAGTGCAGTGCAACTCCCCTTTTCCAATGTCCCTGAAGATGATGAGCTCAAGCTCTTAGAAAATGAATATGAATGTATGGGGATCTATATCTCTGGACATCCACTTGATTCATTTAAAAAGCAAATTGATGAGATCAAAAAAGTAACCCAAAGTGCAGAGCTTGACAATTATGGCGATGGTTCAAGCGTCTTGCTTGTAGGAAAAATCCTAGAAGTTCAGCGCAAAATCAGTAAAAAAAGTGGGAAACCCTATGGAATCTTAAATATGCTTGATTATTCTGGCAAATTTGATTTGATGGTTTTTGAATCTGCTCTTGATGAGCTTGAAACTCTCCAAAGCAACAATCCAAATGAGCCCATTGCTATCAAATGCAAAGTAGAAGTCAAAGCCAATGGTTCTTCACTACGCTTTTTAGAAGCATTGAGCTTAGAAGAAGCAAGGGAAGTCAAAACAATCACCAAGAAAAAAGAGATAGTAGCGCCTGAAGAACCCATACAAGATCTTACAAGCCCACTTGCACTTCTTATCCCGCTTGAATCTCAAGAATCACTGATTGAGCAAATCGCTCAAAAAGCACAGGAACATCAAGGAAATCGAGAGTTTAAAATCATTTTGCAAGATGCAAATGAATGCTATATTTTTTCTACTCCACTTAGGATTCATAGCTCCATCAAACAATCCTTTAGTAATCTGCAGTGGAAAGATTTATGAGATTAAACAAGTTTATCTCTCACAACAGCAGATACTCACGCCGAGAAGCTGATAGGCTTATTAGCTCTGGGCGAGTAAATATCGAGAAGAAAAAAGCAAATCTAAGCTCCATCCTCAAAGAAGGTGATCGTGTTTTTATCGATGGAAAACAGCTGTATCAAAAAAAAGAAAATCAATTCACAGCCATCATCTACAACAAACCCAAGGGTGAGCTAGTTAGCAAAAAAGATGATCGTGGAAGAAAAACCATTTATGCCTCATTGGGCGCACAATTTTCCCACTTTCTGCCCGTCGGACGCCTAGATTACGCTTCTGAGGGTTTGCTTATCCTAAGCGATAGCAAAGAGGTTGTAAGCAAACTCATGCAAAGCAAACTTGAGCGAATCTATTTGCTCAAGCTCAATGGCTCTATCACTCAACAAATGCAAGAGGCGATGCAAAATGGACTAGAGCTACAAGATGCTAGCTTAGGAGGGCATCACAAAAGCCTAATTACTCAGATGAATTTTGCTCCATTTGTTGATTTTGTGATTATCAAAAACACACGCAACTATTCCAAGATCAAGCTCTGCATCACTGAAGGGAAAAATCGAGAACTTAGACGCTTTTTTGCTCATTTTGGACGAGAAGTTTTAGATTTGAAACGCATTACTTATGGATTTATCTCACTTAATGCTCTTCCCACAGGCAAAACAAGATTTTTAAATCAAGAAGAATACAGGGCTTTGCACCAATTTTTAAACCAAACAAAGGAAGAATATGGATTTTCTAAGAATTTATCAGACCCCAAAGCTTAGCGGTAGCGTAGAAATTTCTGGAGCCAAAAACTCTGCTCTGCCCATTTTGACAGCTACCCTTTTGAGCAAAAATGAACTTAGACTTTCAAATCTCCCCAATGTCGCTGATGTCAATACGCTGCTCAAACTCTTAGAAAATCTTGGGGCAAATTATCACCTGATCAAAGAAAATGAAATTCACATGAGCACCCTTGAAGTCAAAGAAACCAAAGCAAACTATGATATCGTCCGCAAAATGCGCGCTTCAATCTTAGTTTTAGGACCTTTGCTTGCAAGATTTGGACATTGTGAGGTGAGTTTGCCCGGAGGTTGTGCGATTGGAGCGCGTCCTGTGGATCTACACATCAAAGCTCTAGAAAAAATGGGAGCAGAGATTGAAATCCAAAATGGCTATATTGTTGCAAAAGCTCCACAGGGATTAAAAGGTGCAACTATCGTCTTTGACAAAATCACCGTTACAGGCACAGAAAATATCTTAATGGCAGCCTCCCTTGCCAAAGGCAAAACAAAAATCATCAACGCCGCAAAAGAACCTGAAGTTGTCCAGCTTTGCGAGATTCTTCAAAGTGCAAGAATCAGTATTGAAGGCATAGGGACAAGTGAGCTTGAGATCGAAGGTAGCGCAGGAGAGCTACTTGCAATGCAAGATATTTGCGTTATTCCTGATCGCATTGAAGCAGGGACTTATCTCTGTGCTGGGGCAATCACCAACTCTTCAATCACCCTCAAGAATGTCGTCCCACAACATTTGCAAGCAATCACAGACAAGCTAGAAGAAATTGGTTTTAGCTTTGAGAGCGGGGAAGATTCTCTTAGCTTGCTTCCTGCTCAAAAACGCAAAGCATTTGAACTCATCACGACAGAATATCCAGGATTTCCCACAGATATGCAAGCACAATTTATGGCTTTAGCATTGATGTGCGAGGGAACTTCAAGCATTCAAGAGAGATTGTTTGAAAATCGTTTTATGCATGTTAGTGAATTGCAAAGGATGGGGGCAAATATTAGTCTCAATGGACACACAGCAAATGTCATTGGTGGAACAGAACTCAATGGGGCAGATGTAATGGCTACAGATTTGCGCGCATCCTCTGCATTGATGCTTGCAGGACTTGTAGCGCAAGGAAGCAGTCAAATTCATCGAATCTATCATCTTGATCGTGGCTATGAAAAGCTAGAAGCCAAACTCCAAAAGCTAGGTGTCAAAGTTGAGCGTCTAAAAGAATCAAGTTAGTCTTTATATCCTCCTCCTTTTGTGTGCAAAACAAATCAATTTTAAGTTAAAGTTGAAGGCAAAAGGAGCAGAATGAAAAAGTATAAAATTCATAACCTTGATTGCCCAAATTGTGCCTCTTCATTGGAGAAAAAGCTCAAAAAACTCCCTTTTATCAAAGATATCAAGATTGATTTTGCAATGGGAGCAGTTTTTTTAGATACTCAAAATTTCAAGAAAACCCAAGCAGCAATTTCTGAATTTGAACCTAGCGTTAGCCTCGAAGAATGGGGTGGAGAAGAAAACCATACCCCCACAAAAGAAATCCTCTTTTTAGGCTCATTATTGCTCATCTTTGGGCTCTGTTTTCTCCTCTCTTCTTTCCTACCAACACTAGCACAATTTTGCCTCTATGCCCTTTATCTTGTTGCAGGAATTCCTGTGTTTAAGGGCTCTTATCGTCGATTAAAAAACAAAGAAATCTTTGATGAAAATTTCTTAATGCTTTTTGCCACAATCGCTGCATTCTGTATCAATGCTCAATTTGAAGCTGTTGCTGTAATGCTCTTTTTCCGCATAGGAGAGTTTTTTGAGCATCTTGCTGTGCGCAAAAGTCGCTCACACATTCAAGCTCTCCTTGATCTTAATCCTGCCTATGCTTGGAAAAAACAAGAAGATGGAAGCCTACTTAGAATCCCCCCTCAAGCACTGCAATTCAAAGATCGTGTTTTGATTAAAGTTGGCGAGAAAGTCCCAAGTGATGGTGTGATTCTCAAAGGTGAAAGCGAACTTGAAGAAAAAGTGATCAATGGCGAAGCGATGCCACGCTTTTGCAAAGTTGGAGACTGCGTTTTTGGAGGAAGCATCAATCTTGTTGCAGCACTTGAGGTTGAAATCACCAAACCCTATGAGCAAAGTAGCATTGCTCAAATCATCTCTCTAGTTGAACGCGCAAGTCAGCAAAAATCCCGCACAGAAAAACGCATCACCGCCTTTGCCAAAATCTATACCCCTTGTGTCTTCTTCCTTGCCTTGCTCTTAGCTCTAGTTCCCCCTCTTTTGCATTATGGAAGCTTTGAAGAGTGGATTTATAGAGCCCTAGTCGTGCTAATGGTAAGCTGTCCTTGTGCCCTGGTTCTAAGTGTGCCTTTGGGATATTTTGGGGGCATTGGTGGAGCAAGCCAAAAGGGCATCCTCATCAAAGGTTCAAATTTCCTAGAAGCTCTTGCGGAGCTCAAATTCATCGCATTTGACAAAACAGGCACACTCACAAAGGGAGAATTTGAAGTTGTGCAAATCATCCCCTATGGCTCTCACACTCAAGAAGAACTGCTACACATCGCACTTTGCGCCGAACATCTCTCCAATCACCCTATCGCTCAATCTTTGCACCAAAAAGCCAAAGATTTAAATCTTCAGCATGAGCCTACCTCTCACGAACAAATTGCAGGAAAGGGAATGAATGCTAATTGCTGTGGGCAAAAAATCCTTGTGGGCAATCTTGCCTTGATGGATGCCTTTGGAATCTCCTATCCCAAACTAGATCTCACAGGCACAATCATCCATATCGCACTCAATGGCGATTATATTGGCTGCATTACCCTGCAAGATAGCCCTAGAGAAAATACAAAAGAGACAATTCAAAAACTTCATCAAATGGGAATCAAAACTATGATTTTAAGCGGAGATCAGCAAAGTGCTGTTCAAGCTCTTGCTCAAGATCTACAAATCCCACAAGCTTATGGCGAACTCCTCCCTCAAGACAAACTTACTATTTTTGAAAAGCACAAAATCGAAAAATCCGCTTTCATCGGAGATGGAATCAATGATGCTCCAGTCCTTGCAAGTGCTGATGTGGGCATCTCTATGGGAAGAGGAGGAAGCGATTTGAGCAAAGAGAGTGCAGATGTTATCCTTGTGCAAGATGATCTCTCTAAAATCATTACAGCCATTGAAGTCGCACAAAAAACACGACAAATCACCTCCCAAAACATTGCTCTTGCACTTGGAGTAAAAGGGGTTTTTATCCTGCTTGGAATCTTTGGTATCGCAGGAATGTGGGAAGCTGTCTTTGGAGATGTAGGTGTTGCCCTTCTTGCCCTTCTCAATGCTTCAAGAGTGCTGAAATAATCTATTGCAAAAAAAAGGGGGGAGGGTAGCATAAAAACAATAACCTAGAATAAATCTTTAATCTAAAAAACTATTTAAACTTTCCACTGCCTCATTAATTCACTATAATGATTCTCAATCTCAATTAAGTCATCTTAAGAGAGCTTGACTTTGAAAGGAAGGATAGAAAATGCGAGCAGAAATCAAGAAACAAAATCCATCAAACACAAGATTGAGCAAGAGGGAATTATGGATTGCAAGCTCTTTGGCTCTATGCCTAAGTATCCAAGAAGCAAGGGCTGAATACACAA
>CAUWEE010000022.1:0-8751 GCA_963557095.1 uncultured Helicobacter sp.
TGAGGCAAATTTAGTCAATGCTGTGGATGGACTCTTAGTCGATCCATAATAAATCTGCCCATTATCAGCAGGAGTTGTCCAATTTGGATGCCAAATACTATCACCCAAAAGATCATGATTATTTTTCTTCGCAAATGATGGAGTTGCAGCCAAAGCTATAGCTAATGAACTTGAGATTAAACTTCGTGTTTTCATCGATTATTCCTTTATTTTTTTGAAAAGGACTAGATAATACAATAATTAGGGGGGGGGGATAAGCATAAATTTATAAAAATTCAGTAAATTTAAGTCAAAAATGTTTATTTTTTTCAAAGCCCAAGCGACCTTGATGCTTTTCATCAAACTCATCAGGCTTCTTTCTTGATTAAGATACAGGAAAATGTCGAGAACAAAAAGATCAAAAGAGCAGTCTAGCCCTCTTCAAAAGAATCTTCATTCCTAACCCTTTAAACCCATCAAGGCGAACTTGTTTTAATCTATAATTAGCCGCTCTAAAAATCATTTAAAGGCTTTGCGATTAAACAATTATTTTTTCTTTTTTTTGCCCTTTTTGCTCTCCTTGAGCTAAGCCTTATCTTTGGGGCTTTTAATCTTATGGGGATTTTTGGCAAAACAATTTTTGACTTTAATTTTAAGCTTTTTGGAGTCCTCTGCTATCTCTATCCTATTGCAATCTCTTATCTTGCTTACCTTTATTACCGAGACAAGCTCTTAAATCTGCGCTATCTTGAAATCTGCCTTGCATCAATCACTCTGTTTTTGTTGCTGCTTATTCTTCAGGCTTCTGCCTTTGGACTGGGACTCTTTGGCAATGCAATGCTTGACTTTCTTGAGCCCAATCTTGGCAAATTTGGAGTTTGGATCTTGGCTTGTTTTGGCATTGGGCTTTGCGTGCTTTCTCTTAAAGATAAAGATATGATTGAGCTCTTCAAAGAGCTGCGAGCTTTAGAGATCAGACAAACAATAAAACGCTGTTTTGGCTCTGCTTTTAGTCTATCTCTTGCATTCCTAAAGCAAATGATCTCGCAAGTCAAGCTAAAGGCTTATCCAAAAATCACACATTCTCCTTTGATCAACCCTATTCCTCTACCCCCCAAAAAAGAAGAGGAAGCTCACCAGATTCTAAGCCCTCATAAAATACAAGGAGCTGTTATGCCAAAAAATGAAAAAATCCATATCCAAGAGTTTGTCATCTCTTCTAAACAAGAGCAGCAAAAGGGTGATATTCGCATCCTTGAAGGTATCGCACCTCAAAAACAAAATCCCTTCTTGCATCACCCCCTTCCAGATTTCCAATCTCAAGGGATTAGCACAAGCGCAGAGCTTATTCAAAGAATCAAAAACCAACAAAACTCTGAACAAAAGCCTAACTCAAATCCTTTGCAAGCCTCACCTATTCAAACCGAAATTTCTCAAAGCCCAGCATCTCAATCCCTATCCAAACAAGAACTTCCACCACAAGAAGAATCTCTCCAAGAAGAGCACATCAACTTCTCTACTCAATCCATCTCCTCTTGCAACTCTCACGATGAATCCCTCTACACCTCTGACACAATCTGCCCAGACACACAAACCGCTACACAGAATTTCCAAAGTCCTGAACCCCCAAAAGAGATAAGCCTAGAAGAGAACAAATCCAATCCTGTAGAAAAAACCCAAAATCTTCCAAAAGTCAGGCACATTAAAAGCTTGGAAGAAAATGAGGCCTTACTTCAAGATCTTGACAAAGGCAAGCTTGAAATCCCAAAAGACTATAAACTCCCTCCAATCTCCCTCCTTGCTCCAGCTCCAGAACAAAGTGATGAGATTGATGAAAATGAAATCGATGCCAAGATTGAAAGCCTCCTTGAAAAACTCTCAGTCTTCAAAATCGATGGGGATGTGATCCGCACCTACTCTGGTCCCATCATCACAACTTTTGAATTTCGCCCAGCACCCAATGTCAAAGTCAGTCGAATCCAAAGCCTAGAAAATGATATTGCTATGGCACTTGAGGCCAAATCTATCAGAATCCAAGCTCCCATCCCAGGAAAAAATGTCGTAGGGATTGAGATCCCAAACTCTAAACTCCAAACTATTTATCTTAGAGAAATCTTTGAATCTGAAATCTTTCAAAGCTCCTCCTCTCCCCTCACCTTGGCTCTTGGAAAAGATGTCGTAGGCAAGCCCTTCATCACTGATCTCAAAAAACTCCCTCACCTCCTCATCGCAGGAACGACAGGCAGCGGAAAGAGCGTAGGAGTAAATGCGATGATTCTCTCCCTGCTTTATCGTAATTCTCCAGATGATTTGAAGCTAATGATGGTCGATCCTAAAATGGTAGAGTTTATGCCTTATAGCGATTTGCCTCACCTCATCACCCCCATCATCACTGATCCCAAAAAAGCTGTGATCGGACTAGCCAATGCTGTAAGAGAAATGGAGAGGCGCTATAGCCTGATGAGTCAATCCCGCACCAAAGAAATCGTAAGCTACAACCAAAAAGCAAAAGAATTGGGACTAGAGCCCTTCCCCTACTTTGTGATCATCATTGATGAGCTTGCAGATTTGATGATGACAGCAGGCAAGGAGGTAGAATACTCTATGGCGCGCATCGCACAGATGGGAAGAGCTTCAGGGATGCACCTCATCGTTGCCACACAAAGCCCAAGGGCAGAAGTGCTCACAGGACTCATCAAAACTAATCTCCCCGCTCATCTTAGCTACAAAGTGGGCACAAAGATTGATGCAGGAATCATCGGCTGCTCTGGAGCTGAAACTCTGCTTGGTCGCGGGGATATGCTCTTCACCCCTCCAGGAGTGAGCGGGCTTGTGAGATTGCACGCACCTTGGAGCAGTGAAGATGAAGTCAATGAGATCGTGAGCTATATCAAAACACAAAGAGAGACGCTCTATGATCCTGCTTTCTTACCTGAAGAAAAAGAAGTCTTTGGGGCTTTGGATCCGATGGATTTAGATGAGGAAACTTCAGAACTCCTTAATCGTGCAAAAGAAATCATTCTCCAAGATGGCAAAACCTCCATTAGCTACCTTCAAAGACGCTTAAGTATAGGCTATAACAAGGCGGCAACTTTGATTGAGAAGTTAGAACAAATAGGCTTCCTCTCTGAAGCTGATGCCAAAGGAAATCGCCAGATTTTATAGGCTCAATCACCCATAGAGAAGAAAAGTTTGATGTTACAATCTCAAATCACAAAAAGGATTCTCATGAAACTCATTTTTTCTCTGCTTTTTAGTCTTGTTTGTCTGTTGGCAGAACAAGAAAAAACCTCTACTCCATCACCAAGAGAGAATACTCTCCAAAATGAAGCAAACAATGAAACAGAAGTGGATAAAACAAAGAATCTTGCTTCTTCAAAATCAGGTTTTGTCATCGGTATCGAAGCCCTCTTTGGCTCCTCCATCACAGAGGAAACCCAAGGAGAATCTTCTAGCTTTTCTGTCATGGGTGGGCTTTATGTAGGATATCAGCATTATTTTGATGAAAATCTAGGGCTTAGAGCCTTATTCCATATCCACGATGGAACTCCCATTTTGGGGAGTTTTAGCTCTTCAACACAAAGCATTCAAACTTCTGCTCTTCCCTTTTGGCTTGGCACAGAGCTTGATCTCTTGTGGGACTTTTGGCAAGGAGGGGATCACACGCTAGGACTAAGCGGAGGACTGGGTTATAACTTTGAGATCTATCACGCAAGAGAAGTCAAGATCAACAATACAAGTTTTGCTCTCCCTAGCACCTATCAGCACAATCTCTATCCCATTCTTGGCTTGCATTATTATTTTGGGCAGCATCAAATCAGTTTAAATTATCGCTTCATTGGAACACTTAATTCTTCCATCAAGGAATATCAGGCTGGGGGTGTAAATTTTAAAACTCATTACAGCTTTAAGGATTATTTCAATCTCTCTTATTTCTATCGCTTCTAAACTCAATAGAAAACGGGGGGATGGAAAGTAATCGCCACAAGAGGGAGATAAGCTGCTAATCGCTACTACGATAACGAAATTGCCCCTTTTTGAAAACCATTTTCAAACCTCCAATCCCAAAAAGCCAGCGATTTTCAATCGTATTTTTCATAAAGGCGCTCACTTCTCCACTGATTTTTTGACCAAAGACAACACCTACGCCGTCTAAATGCCCAAGAGAGCAAACAGAACCTCGATTGATAAATTTAAAATCCTTATGCTCTTTTTTCCCCTCGATAATATCTGCTAGAAGATTCCCTACATATTCCCCCATCTGTGTGGCAAGCTGAGCTGTAGGCACATATACGACTTCTCTTTGAGCATAAATTGCACAATCTCCTACGACATAAATATTTGGATAATCCTCACTTTTAAGCTGTCCATTCACCTTGAGACGCCCCTTGTGACTTGTCATCTTTGAAAAATACTCAATACTATCATTGCCCTTTACACCAGCAGCCCAAAGGATAGTATGGGCAAAAATTTTCTCCTCTTTCCCCTCTTTGCAGACAACAACCCCATCAGCTTGACACTCCTTTACGCTCACTCCATTCAAAATCCGCACTCCCAATGCCTCAAGCTTCTCTTGTGCTTTTTGACTCAAGCCCTCATCAAAGACAGGCAAAATCTGTGGAGATCTTCCAATGCAAGTGATTTGAATCTCCTCTCGATTGAGCCCATAGATACAACAAAGTCTCTTGAGGTCATGAGCAAGCTCTGAAGTAAATTCAATACCGGTCAAACCTGTGCCACAAATGACAAAAGAGAGATCTTTGGAATCTCTTTTGAGATGATAATCTTTGAATTTATACTCCATCTGCTTATAAAGTCTTAAGGAAGCATTCAAAGAAGAGAGTTTGTAAGCATATTCTTTTACCCCGGGCACTCCACAATCATCAGGCTTAAAACCTAGAGCGATAACTAAAAGATCATAAGAATAGACATCGAGCTTGCCAATGACTTTGTTCTCTTCAGGGCAGATCTCCATCACCTTATCTTTGATGAACTTCACCTCCTTAAGGAGAGTGCGATAAAAGATTTTTGCCTTACGCTCACTAAGTGTGCCAACAGCTATCTTATGCAGGAGTGTAGTTTGGTAGTGATAGTCGTGTTTGCTGATTAGAGTAATATCTGCCTTTGTATGTCTCTTTTGCAAAGTCAGTGCTGTCTTTAAGCCGCCATATCCTCCGCCAACGATCAAGATTTTCATTGGGTTTTCCTTATACTCAAGAAGTGAAACTTTGTTTTACTATAATTCTGGCTCACTTTGTTTTAAAAGCATCTTACCTAATGGAAAATTCAAGCTTTTTGCTACCACTTGACATTTAATTTTTAGAAGATAGAAAATCTTGTGATTTTTCTTCTCATCTAGGCACTCAAAATTTCCCATTCCTTTGCTCAAGATCAAATCCGCTGCACAAAAGATGTTTTTGGCTTCATCTGTCGAATCTTCATAGACAAAGCCAGGACTTCTCACCCCGCTATCAATCACTCTAGCTACCTCAAAAATTCCCTGACACTGGGGAATCTCTTGCAAATCCTGCAAGCTAATATCGTTGATAATAGCTTCTCCTCGCACAAAATAAAAAAGCTCCAAATGTGGATAATCCCTCTTAAGCACCCTTAGCAAAAGTTCATCAAAGAGATTCTCTCCAGCGTTATCTCCAAGCAAGACAAAAGTTTTTGCCCCTTGCAAAATCTCCAAAAAAGGCAAAAAATCAAAGCAAGCAAAATCCAAATGCTTGAGTTCATAAGCAAAATCAAAGCTATCGATACAAAATTTACTTGCTGAACCATAATCAATCACATTCCCCAAAGCACAGAGTTTGATGGCCTCTTCCAAACCAAGATTCTCAATCTTTAGAGACTGCAAGAGTTCATAAGCCCTCTGGATGCTTTTGAGCTTGATCTCTTTGAAAGGATCTCTCTTTTGCAGCTCTTGTGCGATGTTTGCGTATAAAGTGATTGCAATCTGTGGGGGAGAAAGCTCAAGACTTGCTCCATTTCTGTCTTTAGGCAGGCTATCTAAAAAAGCACAGCACTTGTGCAAATCCACTTGATGCACCTGCGCTTGTCTTTTGAGACAGGTAAAACACTCTTTTTGCGCTTTCATTTTAAAGTCTTGTCATGGCCAAAGCATTTCTCCATTCCTAATTCTCCTCTCTAAAAAAGCTAAATGCGGGGAGTTTAGTGGGGAGTTTGACGCGATTGATGTTGCCGCTGTGGATCTCGTCTAGCTCTTTGCCATTTTCAAGCTCAAGCTTTTTGAAGCTGATAAGATACTTTCCATTATGCTCGACAATCACACCAATTTCATTATTCACACAAGGGATAACCTCCCCTTTAGGTGCAACGATTTCTTTATACTCTCCTAAGCGAATAGTATGGCGACAGACAAACCACTCCCCACACTCACTCACCTCTGCATTGACTTGATAACTCCCCTCGCTAATAGCGGTTTTGTGGTTTTGGGTATTGAGTTTCTCATAAGGGCGATGGATGATATAGCCATCAGTAAATCCACGATTTTTGAGTGTGCCAAGTTCTTCTTGATACTTAGGAGCGCGATAGATCCCTGCATAATAATCATCAATCGCCTCTCTGTAAGTGCGTGCGGTGATTCCTGCATAGTAGTTTGACTTTGTCCTCCCCTCGATTTTTAGAGCATCGATTGCTCCGCTTTGTAAGATCTCATCAAGATGGGAGGCAAGATTGAGATCTTTGGCATTGAAAATATGTGTGCCCACGCCCTCCTCCTCCACAAGCCTCATCATCACACCATTATCAGGATTTCGCACATAGTATTCATAATCAAAGCGACAATCATTGGCACAGCTCCCACGATTGGGAACACGCCCATTTTGAAGTGCAGAAATAAGACATCGCCCAGAGAAAGCAAAGCACATACTCCCATGCACGAAAATCTCTAGTTCCAAATCAGGAAGATGCTTTTTGATCTCAATTGCATCAGAGAGGCTCATCTCCCTTGCTGCCACAATCCTCTTCACTCCTAGCTCATAATAAACCTCAGCATCCAAGACATTAAGCACATTGGCTTGAGTAGAGAGGTGAATAGGGATTTGAGGGGCTAAACTTTTAGCAAGTTTGACAACTCCAGGGGTTGCGATGATAAAAGCATCAGGAGAGAGCTCTGCCATTTTGAGAATATGGTTTTCAAGGAGCTTAAGCTGAGAATTGAAAGGAAATCCATTGATCGTGGCAAAAACTTTTTTGCCTCTAGCATGAGCATAATCTATTCCCTCTTTGAAACTTTCAAGGCTAAATTCCTTACCAGCACGATTGCGAAGTGAGAAGTGCGAAACCCCTCCATAAACCGCATCAGCACCATAGGCTAGAGCGATCTTGAGTTTAGTGAGATTCCCCGCAGGGGAGAGAAGTTGAACTCTATTCATTTTGTCCTTTCAAGTAAAAAATGGTTTTTTAGATTTTGCAAACTTTGTGTGTCTATTTCCTGATTTCCCGCATTTTGGTTGCTTGTCGTGGTTTGGATAAAATCTTCTATCTTTTCGCCCAAAAGCATATCCAAGCATCCAATCACGCTTTTTAAAAGCAAAGAAGCTTTGACAATCCCTTCTTGTTCTTCACTTGTATTTGCACTCACTTCTAATATTTCAAGCCCACTTTTACTTAACTGTGTTAAAGCAAGAGAGTGAGTAAGTGCATCTTGAATCTGATCTTTTGAACTTTTGAAAATCTCAAATTCTGGATTTTGCTCGCTGACAATACTCATCACTTGAACTTGTTCTTTGAGACACTGTTGCACAAAAGTATTCCTACCTTGGATTTGTGTGATAATTGCACAAAGCTTTTCAATACGCTCAAGCATCTCAACACTATAAACCCTTGCTTCTTTAATAAGGTCTAGCACTTCTTGGATTTGGGGGAGTTGAGAACTCATTGAAGAGCTCCACTTACCAAAACTCCCTCGATCATCTCATCTAAATCCCCATCTAAAATCGCTTCAACATTGCTAAAAGCTTGATTGCTTCTTGAATCCTTGACTTGCTGATATGGGGCTAAGACATAACTTCGGATCTGATGTCCCCATCCAATCTCACTTTTTTCTTGGGAAGAGGCTGAAGCATTTTGCTTTTCTCTCTCAAGCTCATAGAGTTTGCTTTTGAGCATTTTAAGAGCTGTGGCCTTGTTTTTGTGCTGACTACGATCATTTTGACATTGCACGACAATCCCTGTAGGGAGGTGAGTGATCCTAATGGCTGATTCTGTCTTATTGACATGCTGACCTCCTGCACCGCTTGCACGATAAGTATCAATTCTAATATCCTTATCTTCAATCACAATATCAATATCATCATCAAGCTCAGGGCTTACCTGCACACTTGAAAAACTTGTATGCCGCTTGGCATTGGCATCAAAAGGAGAAATCCGCACAAGGCGATGGACGCCATTTTCGCTCTTCATATAACCATAGGCATTCTCCCCCTTGATGATAAATGCCACACCCTTGATCCCTGCCTCTTCACCATCTTGATAGTCCAGCAACTCAACCTTAAATCCCCTCCGCTCTGCCCAACGCAAATACATTCGATAAAGGATACTGCCCCAATCTTGGCTTTCCGTCCCTCCAGCTCCAGGCTGAATGGTGATGATGGCATTTGCCCCATCGTGCTCCCCACTCAGCATCACCTCAATTTCGACTTTTTTGATAACCCCCTCAAGTTTGAAGCTTTCAGAGAAAAGCTGTTCTTGCAAACTCTCATCTTCTTGTGCAATCTCAAAGAGTTCTTTGGCATCATCAAGCAT
>CAUWEE010000023.1:0-8723 GCA_963557095.1 uncultured Helicobacter sp.
CCCACACACATACACCTCACCTTCTCCACAAGGGATATAAGCTAGACTTTTAGGATTGCGATCATAGGTGAAAGCATCGGGTTTTGCATTGGAAAATCCTGGATGCTCAACAACAAGTAGTCCTTCTTGTAAAGGCAAAAATTCTTCACCGATAGGACGGATAAAGACAGCATTGGCGTTGAAGAAAAAAATGAAATCAAAATCTTGGAGAGCCTCTTTGGCACGCAAAAACATCTCAAAGCGTTTGAGTGTATTGAGAGGCCAGCCTAGATTTTCTTGAGGATAGAAATGAATTTGAGCATTTTGGCCTTGATAGAGGGGAGGAGAATCGGCAAAAACAAAATATTCTTTCTTGTGCAAAGGAAGAAAATACCTCTCAGAAGAATCAAAAAATTCCTCCCAAAATACCCTATATTCACCGATACAAATATAAAGGATAGCAATCCTATAATCCTTTCCCCCCCCCCCACTCAAGTGATGAAACTTACTCATCACTCTTGCCTGATAAAGGCTTGGATAAATTGGATGAATTTTGGCTTGATTTTTTTAACATTCTTCTTAGATTTACATAAAACTTCATCCACTCATCTAGCTCCATTAGAGGATGTCCGCCCCATTTGGTATTTGGTGGGAGATTTTTGCCCACAGCCCCACGCCCAGCGATCTGAACAAAATCTCCAATATGAATATGCCCTCCTGTGCCTGCCTGCCCTCCCATAACGACATTGCGCCCTGTGCTTGTCGATCCTGCCAAGCCCACTTGAGAAACCAAAATCGTATTCTCACCAAGGACGCAGTTATGACCAATTTGCACAAGATTGTCAATCTTGCTCCCACTGCTTAGGCGTGTCTCACCAAAGACTGCACGATCAATCGTGCAATTCGCCCCAATCTCCACATCATTCTCAATCACCACTTTTCCATTGTGAAAAATCTTAATATGCTTACCTTCTTTTGTATGAGCATAGCCAAAACCATCACTACCAATGACACTACCCGCATGGATAGAAACCCGATCTCCAATCTCTGTGCGTCCATACAAAACTACATTGGGATAGATCTTGCAATCCTCTCCGATTTTGACCCCATCCCCTAGCACTGCCCCAGACATCAGCACACTCCCTCTGCCAATCTCAACGCCCCTACCCAAATACACTCCCTCCATTACCACAGCCCCCTCTGCAACTCTAGCTTCCCCAGCTTGGATGGAAAAATCCTCAAGGGCAAAAAAACTTGAGAGATAAGCAAAGGCAAGATGGGGATTCTCTACGATGATAGCTTGGATATGTGTAGGGATGGAAGAGGAGTTTTTCTCATTCACCAAAATCGCCCCAGCCTTGCAATCCTGCAACCTTGAGAGATATTTCTCCTGATCGACATAAACCAAATCATTTGATGTGGCCTCCTCAAGTGTGCTAAGTGCGCGAATCTTGAAATCATTCAAACCCTCAGAACTTAGCCCCAAATATTTCAACATTTCAAATAATTGCATCCTCTATCCTTTGATTATTTGATGATATTTTATAATAAGCCCTAGACAATCCCAAGGAGTTTTTATGTTGCTCGGAGTGAATATCGATCACATTGCCACCTTAAGAGAGGCAAGAAAAATCAACGATCCTAATCCGCTTGAAGCCATTTTTATCCTCAAAAATGCAGGAGCATCTCAAGTTACACTTCACTTAAGAGAAGATAGGCGTCATATTCACGATGAGGATGTATCGCTCATCTTGCAAGCAAGCCCATTGCCTATCAATCTTGAGTGTGCAAGCGAAGAAAAGATCATCGATCTTGTTTGCAGACTTAAGCCCCATAGGGCAACCCTTGTGCCTGAAAAACGCGAAGAAGTGACAACAGAGGGCGGGCTAAATCTCAAACTCCCAAATCTCAAAGATTCCATTGCTAAGCTCAAATCCCATCAAATCTCAACTTCTCTTTTTATCAATCCAGATGAAGAATCCATCTTACAGGCCTTGGAGCTTGGAGTAGATTCTATTGAGCTTCACACAGGAGAATGGGCAAACTTGCATCTAATGGCTTATAGCAATCTGCCTAGAATGCACAATGCAATCTCTTCAATGCCAACAGATCGCATTCTCCTAGAGCAAAAGCTCAATGAATGCTTAGACAAACTTAAAATTTCTGCAAAAATTGCAAAAGATCAAGGTCTTGCCGTATATGCAGGACATGGGCTCAACTATCAAAATGTCTCTCCAATCGTCTCAATCCAAGAAATCACAGAGCTCAACATCGGACACAGCATCATTGCTCGATCCATCTTTGTGGGACTTTTTGAAGCAATTAGGGAAATGCAGAGGCTCTTGCAGAGATGAGGACAATTGCAATTAGCTGCGGGGATCTCAATGGCATAGGACTTGAAATCCTGCTCAAGGCTCACCCTCTTCTTATCACCCAAGCCAAACCTATCTATTGTGTGCATTTTGAACTACTAGAAATGGCCTCTATGCTTCTCTCCTTGCCTCTACCTCCTGATCTCACTCCCTCGCTCTGCCTTGCACCAAATCTTGAGATTCCAAAGATTGAGCCAAAAATCCTAAGTGCCCAAAGTGGCAGATATAGCTATGAAAGTTTTATTTTGGCCTGCAAACTCTGTGAAGAAAAAAAAGCTCAAGCTCTCCTCACACTCCCCATCCACAAAAAAGCATGGGATCTTGCAAAGATTCCTTATGTTGGACATACTCAGGCCTTATCCCACCGCTATCAGCAAGAGGCAATTATGATGCTAGGATGCGAGAAAATGTTTGTAGCACTTTTTACAGACCATATCCCTCTTAAAGAAGTCTCTAGCCGCATCACACAAAAAAACTTGCTTGACTTTTTCAAAGCCCTCTATGCCTCACATCCTGCAAAAAAATATTGCGTCATGGGGCTCAATCCTCACGCAGGAGATGGAGGTGTGCTTGGAAAAGAAGACCAAGAGATTGCAAAAGCTATCGATGATTTTAATCGCGGTTTGGGCAAGGAAGTCTTCAAAGGTGTATATCCTGCAGATTGTGCTTTTATCCCTGCAAGGAGAGAAGAATTTGATACTTGGGTTGCCATGTATCACGATGTCGGACTTGCACCGCTTAAAACACTTTATTTTGATGAAAGCATCAATGTCTCTTTGGGGCTTCCTATCCTTAGAGTTTCTGTTGATCATGGAGTGGCATTTGATATTGCCTATGAAGGCAAAGCAAAGATAGGGAGTTATCTTCAAGCCATTTGCTACATTCTCCATCAAGAGATAATATGAGACTCTTACTGAGTATTTACGATCTCACTGTCTTTGGTGGCACTGAACGAATGCTCATCAACCTTAGTATGCTCTTTGCCCAACATGGAATAGATGTTACAATCCTAAGTTTTTTCCGCCAAAACAAGCCCGCTCGCTTTGTTTTACCCCCAGAGCTTAATGTAATTTATTTTTCAGATTATCCTCCACAAAATAGAATCTCTAAAGCTCTCACTCTTTTGAAAATCAATTTCAAACTGCATGCTTTTTTCAATTCTTTTGACTTCATCATTTCAAATGATTACGATAAGAACAAAAATACACGATTTCTCAAAATCATACATGGAAATTTCGCCAACACTTACAGCAAGTGCAAAGTCCTTCATCTCTTTGACACACTCATTGTCCCATCAAGTCAAGAGCTTAATTCTTATCGTCTCAAATCTCAAGCTCAAATTCGAGTTATTCCTAATTTTCTCTCAAAATTCCCAAAGCAAAAAGCCAAACTCGATCAAAAGATTGTTTTAAGTGTTGGGAGACTGAGTGCAGAAAAAGGTTTTTTACGACTTATTGACATTTGGGCCATAGTGCAAAAAGAAGGGCGATATTCAGACTGGCAACTCCACATCGTTGGAGATGGAAATCTTAGAGATGCATTACAAGCAAAAATTGATACTCTCTCCCTCTCTTCTTCCATCATCCTTAAGCCATTCACAAATGAAATAGAAGATATCTATTTAGGAGCCAGCCTCTACGCTATGACAAGTCATCATGAAGGACTTCCAATGGTTTTACTTGAATCAGCCTCATTTGGACTACCAGCTGTAGCCTTTGATATCTTAACTGGGCCAAGAGAAGTCATCAATGCAGCTGGAAAAAGCAATGATCTTCTTATTAAAGATGGAGATCTAGAAACTTTTGCCAAGAGTCTTCAGCGTTTAATGGATGATAAAGAATTAAGAAAAGAAATGGGTAGAAGAGCTAAGCAAACAATAGAAGAGTATTTTGGTCCTGAAGCTGTCTTTACCTTATGGGCAGAAGTTTTGAAAATCGATAACGCAAGAAACTGCGTTTGAATTTCAAAAAACACCAAACAAGACGATAGATACATTTTTCAAGACATAATCTCAAAAATCCACTTTTGGCTTTGATATCTAGCAGTTGAAGGGTATAGATCTTTGATCGTTGATAAATCAGCAAATCCAAATGCATCAAAACATAGAATTCTCTCATGTTCTTGTTGGAAAGATTTAAAAATCTTTCTTCTAAGATTTTAAGAATATAGGCTTCATTAGCAATATATTGACTCAATTTTGAACAATCCTTATCACGCGTCATAGAAACAGGATTAAAGCAATAATAATATGCAGCCCCCTTAATTTGCATCATATAAATAGAAAGAGAAGAAGCAAGAAGATGAAAATATATCAGGGCATCCTCTCCAAAATCAATTCTCCTCGTCATATCCACCTGTTCAAAAACCTGTAAATATCTTTGAGTGTGAATACATTTACCGCAGAGATTCCAGGGGCAATGCCCCATTTGAATGATTTTTTTCATATAGGCCTCTTGGCTAAAGAGCTGCGAAATTTCGCCCCCTCCCCCGTAAAACTCAAGATTACGCTTTTGCACCAACAAATTAAGATGAATAAAATCAACCTTGAATTTTTGCAAAACTTCTAAACAACGCTCGCAAACTTGTAAATCCAAATAATCATCGCAATCTAGAAAAATCAAATACTCACCCCTGGCTCTCCTTGCCCCCTCATATCGACTGCGCAATAAACCATAATTCTTAGGATTTTTAATAATTTGAATTCGCCTATCTTTTCTGGCAAAACTGCGAGCAATCTCGATGCTCCTATCCCCTCCACAATCATCAACAACAAGAATCTCAATTGATTCGATGCTCTGCAAAACGCACGAATCTAGTGCTCTTGCAATTGTCTGTTCTACCCGATAAGCAGGCAAAATAATTGAAATTTTAGGCTGGGAAAAAGACATGCTTAAGTGTCCTTAGAGGCTTTTTGACACAATATTCCACACATAATCTCTTGTAATATACTGCATCTGCATAGAACTCATAAAGTTTGAAAAATTTTCGGGGTGTGTGAGCATAAGGAAGTTTTTGAATCAATTCGCCAATTCTGTGCTTATGAAGCAGTTTTGCATAAATTCCTTTTGAATAAAAATGATTCTTATCAAGCTTATCTGTCCTCCATCGCTCAGAAAATAGATGCAGACAAGGCTCACCCTCATCAATATTCGCACGACTAGAGATCAATTCCCTCACCCTTGGCCAAGGAATCTGACAAGTTTTCCTATAATCTAGAGCATAATCTTGTAAGTTAAGCTCCTTGCACCATTTTTCTAGGAAACGAGGGCCAATAACACCCCAAGGTAAGACTTTAGATTTGATGATCAATTTTTCTGCTTCCTGAGTGAGAACCCATCCTAATTCACTTCTTGGAGGAAACTTTAAAAGGGAAGTCGTGATCCTAGGTTTCTTAGGATCCCGATCAATTTCTTGACTAAAGATATAATCCTGTTTCATGTAATCATAACAATTAAGACATATCATATCTAAATCAACCCAAATCGCGCCCCCCCCGCCGGCCGTCGGGGGGGGAAGTAAATGAAAGCGGAAAAAATCAGAAAATCCAGCAACTCCAGCTCCTCGATCATCTAAAAAAAATCGATCAAATCCAAGAATCTCATTGGCATCTCTGAGAATGAAGTTTTCATAAAGCCCATTAAGAGCAAGCAAAATCTCATCTTGCAAATCATAAGTATAGAGACAAAAAGTGTAACCATGATCTAGCCAAGATTTAATACTTAAAAGCTCCATTAAGCCTATCCCCATATAGCCTGTCCTAGTATGCCAAAAACTTGAAACTTCCAACTCACCCTTCATACTTGTCTCCTTAAATCTTTCAACTTTAGATTCTAACACAGGAGCAATGAGTTAAATAAAATCAAACTTATTGCAGAATAAGGGATTGACCCTCAACAACGCTTCAAGCATAGAAAAAAGCGTTTAAGTTAATATATTGTGATATTGAAACTACTCAAAATACTTTGTTTGGAGCATCAATGTCTCTTTGGGGCTTCCTATCCTTAGAGTTTCTGTTGATCATGGAGTGGCATTTGATATTGCCTATGAAGGTAAAGCAAAGATAGAGAGTTATCTCAACGCAGCAGCTTACGCCATCAAACAATAAAATTCAAGGGCTTATCCCCCTCCCCCAAACTTTTCCCCTACTGTTGAAATTTCTTAAGTGCTGGAAATTCAAGTTCTCTTTTTGGAAAAGCTAAAGCAAGAAGAAGCAAGATTCCTAGCACAAGAATATAGACAAATGTAGGAATAGGTAGGGGATCTCCAGCAGCATAAGAGTGCATTCCAGAGAGATAATAATTCACCCCAAAATAAGTCATCAAAATCGAGAAAAATCCAATCACGCTGGCTGATGCCAAGATGTAGGGCATATTTTTAAATCCCAAGAATCTTAAGTGCAAAATAATGGCATAGACACCAATAGAGATCAATGCCCAAGTCTCCTTAGGATCCCAACCCCAATACCTCCCCCAAGATTCATTTGCCCAAATTCCACCCAAAAAATTCCCCACAGTAAGCATAAAGAGTCCAAAAATCATTGCCATTTCATTAATAGCACTTAAAGACAAAATCACCCCATCAACTTGTGGAGCTCTTTGACTGCGCAAAACAAACATAACAAGGGTAATTAATCCCAAAATAAAACAAAGCCCCAAAAAACCATAACTTGCCGTGATGATAGAGACATGAATATTGAGCCAATAGGATTTAAGAACAGGGACAAGGTTGCCAATTTGTGGATCCATAAAGCCAAGATTTGCAACAAAGAGTGCAATTCCTGAGAGGAAAAGTGAAGCTGAAATAGCAAGGGCGGATCGAGAGAAAAAAATCGCTGCTGAAATTGATGAAGCCCAAGAGATATAGAGCATAGATTCATAAGCATTGCTCCAAGGAGCATGATCACTAATATACCAACGCAAGAGAAGTGCAAGGGTTAGAAGAGCACTCAAAAGCACAAGCAGAGCATAAAAAATGCGCACTACTTTTGCCCCAAGACTTTGGTTTCTAAGAATGCAAACCAAAACAAAAATAAACAGTGCAATTCCTAACAAGATATAAGGAAGGATAAGAAATTTAAAAAAATTGTTTTGATTCAAAAAAATCTCTGCTTGGATCTTAGCTGATGATGGAATCAAAGCAGAGCCATATTGCTCTTGATATTCCTTCATCTCCTGAAGAGCTTTTTGTGCCTCAGTCCATTTATTATGTGTAACCCCCTCATTAAATCCATTGACATAAGCTTGTAAAATTTTGCCAATCCTCTCCACCTCCTTTCGTTGATTGCGCATTGCAGCAGCTTGAATAGCCTGAATAGGCTGATACCAGAGATTGGAACCTGCCGCATCAGGAAAAACCTTAAACACCTCTCCAGTATAAATCATATAAGCAAGATTAACCCTCTCATCTACAGCAATCACATCCTTATCAAAAGTATTGCGCATAGAGGGCTTTTTCAGATTTGCCTCTTCAACATAGTTTTGCAAAATATAGGCTCGATCTGCTGTAAAAACCTCTTTAAAAGAAATATAATCCTTTTGCGTGCCAAGAAGTTTTCTAAGCTCTGGGGTAGAGACCTTGATCATTTTGAGTTTTTGGAAATCATCGGGCAACATCAACATACCCAAAAACAACTGCATATTGCTAAAACCCAAAAAATTATCCGTCTTAGTGATTTTGTGAATCATATCTGTTGCAAGGGTATTGATGGGCTTAATTCTCCCTCCATAATCTTGCACAAGAAGAGAATTAAACTCTTCAACAAAGGCCTTGGAATGGGTTTTGAGATTGGAAATTGTCTCCGTGCTTTGCAAATCATCTTGCCCATATATAGGATAAATGCTAAGCATTGCAAAAAGAGTGAATGACAAAACTTTTTGAGATTTCAAGAAATATCCCAAGCGTCTAAAGCGTCCATCTGGATCAAACAAAAGCAAGATGCAACCCAAAATTAAGAGCGTATATCCCAAATAGGTAATATTTTTTCCAGGCTCATTATTGACAGAGAGGATTGTCCCCTTTTCATCCGTATCATAGGATGATTGAAAAAAACGATAATTGTCATAGTCCAAAACATTATTCATATAGATTCTAAAAGATTGATTGATTTTTGCTCGATCATCAATAATCTCTACCTCTGAAGCATAAGAAGAGGGGCTCATTGAACCTGCATAGCGATCAAGCTGAAAATCTTTGAGAAATAAGGAAAAAGGAAGAGTGATTTTTCTCACCCCCCAAGACAAAAACAAGAGTTCATCCTTAAGTTGAATTGCCATAGGCTTGCCTTCAATCCCAATCCCGCCTACAAGTCTCACTTGTTCTTCCTGCCCATTTAACTTAAGTGCAAGAGTCATCGCAGAAGTTGTATCCTTTTTA
>CAUWEE010000024.1:0-8715 GCA_963557095.1 uncultured Helicobacter sp.
AATTCAACTGCTCCGAGACCTAAAAGTGAGCTCAATGCTACAATACTTAAGGTTTTTTTCATAATTATTCCTTTTTAAGATTTTAAAAGACAAGTCTTTGAAAAATCTTAAAAAGTTTTATTTAACAGGCTTTAAATCAAAGGCTTTTGCAGAGTTTATCTATCCTTGCTTGACACTCTTTAATCCCGAGCACAAAGATGCTCTCTGCCATTCCAATGCCTCCGCCTTTGCCTAAAATTGCAAGACGCAGGGGTTGTAGAAACTCTCCTGTTTTTAAAGAATGTTCTTGTAAAAATTCCTTGCTTTTTGTTTCAATTTCTTGCACACTTAAGCCCTCTTGCAAGCTTTGCATAAAGTCTGAAACCTTGTTTAAAACTTGGGGATTTAAACGCGCTTTCATTTTTTCATCATATTCTTTTGGAGATTCTAAGACTTCTTTCACTCCATTTGCAAAGGCGATGAGAGTGTAATTCCTCTCTTTGAGTGCTTCAAAAAGCACTTCTAATTTTTCTCCGCTTAGATTTACCTTGCATCCATATTTTTCAAGCAGGCTTTGAAGCTTGGAGTTTTGCATTTGGCGAATATAGTGGTTATTGAGCCAATCAAGTTTGGATTGATTGAAGCAGCTTGCGGATTTATTGAGGTTTGAAGGAGAGAAAAGAGAGAGCATCTCTTGCATTGAAAAAATCTCTTGATCTCCACTACTCCAGCCCAAACGCACTAAAAAGTTAAGCAAGGCTTCTGGTAAGTATCCCATTTTTTGATATTCCATCACATCTGTTGCCCCGTCGCGTTTGCTTAGTTTTTTGCCTTGTTCATTGAGTATCATTGGAACATGATAGAAGTTTGGAATCTCAAAGCCCAAAGCCTCATAAACTACAATTTGTTTAGGTGTATTGCTTGTGTGATCATCTCCACGAATAACATCGGTTACCCCCATGAGTGCATCATCAATGGCAACGACAAAATTGTAAGTTGGACTTCCATCACTGCGTGCAATGATAAAATCATCAACTTCTTGAGCTTTGATCTCAATCCTCCCTTTAACTCCATCATCAAAGGCAATCACTCCTTCAAGCGGAGTTTTAATCCTGACTACAGGCTGGATTCCTTCTAGAGGTCTGCCTTTAAAATCACGATAGCGATTGTCATAGCGTGGAGGAAGTTTGTTGGCGCGTTGTTCCTCTCTTAGGGCATCAAGCTCTTCTTTGCTCATATAACAATAGTAAGCTTTTCCTTCATCTAAAAGTTTTTGAATATATTCTTTATAAAGCTCAAAGCGTTGGCTTTGATAAATAACCTCGCCATCATAAGCAAGTCCTGTCCAATCAAAAGCTTCAATAATTGCTTTGGTTGCCTCTTGAGAGTTTCTTTGAAGATCTGTATCCTCAATACGGAGGAAAAACTTCCCTCCTTGGGATTTGGCATATAAATAATTAAAAAGTGCTGTTCTTAATCCTCCAATGTGGAGATATCCTGTAGGGGATGGAGCAAATCTTGTTACGACACTCATTTTTTACCTTTAATTCTGTTTTTGTGTCATTTTACCTTGAATCCCAATCTCAATTCAAAGCGATTGTGGGAAATTATCTTTTAATGTGCCCAAGACTTAAACAGTAAATGAGAGCTTTGACATAGTTTTTCCAAGAGGGTAAATATCGATTGGACATATAATAAGCAAGTAGATGAGCACATATAGTTCCTTCTTTGGAAAACCACTTAAAGATTCGATAGCTTCGATACATTTTAGTTAATTGCTTAAGTCCTTGGATTGTTGAGCTTTGAAATGCATTGAAAGTCCCTCCATCTTGCTTTTGTGGAAAGTTTTTAAATTGTTCAAAAAGTTCTACGACTTTTGCGCTATGTCTTGTTTTGCTTATTTTGATCTTGTCATCTTTGATTCTAGTGATGGAGTTTGGATTGCGGCGATAAAGATATAAGACATCGGGGATGATTTGAAAGAAGTGGGTGCAGTAGAGAAAGATAAAGCACATCAAAGTATCTTCATGCAAAATAAGTCTTGGAAGAGAAGGGAAATAATGTTCTATTAGCTCTAGGCTTTGAGTAATGATTGCCCTTGAATAAGCTCTTGCACAAATACTGGCACCATAGAGCTTCTTTAGAGCTTTTTCCCCTTCTGGGACTTTGTACAGCACGGGATCCCAAGCGCAGTCTTGAATGCCAAAGACTAAAATCTCGGGCCTTTTTGATTTTTCATTTCTTTTTAGCTTGCTTCCCTGCTGTGCTTCTAGGAGATATTCTCCTTTTTCAATTGCTTCAAAAATTCTTTCACAAGCATGCAGTTCAATCTCGTCATCATCATCAACAAAAAGGATATATTCTCCTCGTGCATGCTGCATCCCTGTAAGTCTTGCCTGAAAAGTTCCACGATTTTCTGAGTTGTAAAAGATTGAAATTCGACTATCTTTTTGAGCCATCTCCTCTGCAATTTTCACAGAATCAGGATTGCCACAATCATCAATGAGCAAAATCTCAATATCTTCAAAACTCTGATGGATACAAGAATGAAGACAGGGTCTAATATCAATCCCTGAGCTATAGATGGGAATAATGAGTGAGAAATAAGGTTTTTTAAAATCTGTAAGTTGATGTTTATCCACTTGAGACTCTTGTTTGGATGAAGATAAGCTTGAGGGGGGGGGGGTAGAGTAATGCTTATTCAATGCTAATCCTTAAAGATTTAAAATTGGTGCAAGGAAAAATTTCTCAAAGAGGGAATTTCTCATGATAAAGCTCAAGCTTTTTTATCTTAGAGCTTTGACACAAGCCAAAGATTTTATCATAAAATACGCATAAAGCTTGATTTGGATAGGTAATGTTAATTGCTATTTTGTTTCATCTTGGAATTATTGCAGAATCAATGAGTGGAGCACTTGCTGCTGGTCGGCACAGAATGGATCTTTTTGGAGTGTTTTTTATCTCTTTTGCAACAGCACTAGGAGGGGGAAGCATCCGCGATGTTTTATTTGATCATCACCCGCTTCTGTGGGTGAATTCTCCCCATTATGTTTTGGTTGTATTGATCTCTTCGTTGGTAGCAACGCGTATTGCTTGTTTTATCGATCGTTTGGAGCGGTTTTTTCTCACTCTTGATGCTTTGGGGCTTGCTGTTTTTAGCACCATTGGAGCAAAGATTGTGATTGGAATGGGATATGACTTGACTTCAGCAGTTATTGGAGCTGTAGTTACAGGGAGCTTTGGGGGGATCTTGAGAGATTTGTTTTGCAATAGTATGCCTCTGATTTTTCGAAAAGAGCTTTATGCGCTTGTTGCGATGCTTTGCGGAATATTTTATTGGTTTCTCTACCCTTATCTTGGGGAAGAGATAGCAACTTTGCTTACCATTGGCATAGGCTTTGCGATTAGAATGATTGCAATTAAGTATAAAATTTCACTCCCAGTTTTTGCATTTGAGAAGAATGAAAAGAAATAGGAGTTTGTATGACACTTGCGCTCAAATATCGCCCTACTCAATTTAGAGATCTTGTTGGTCAGCATAGTGTCTCTCAAACGCTTTCTTTGGCACTTGATCAGAAAAAAATTTCCAATGCCTATCTCTTCAGCGGGCTTAGAGGAAGTGGGAAAACAAGCTCTGCTCGAATCTTTGCAAGAGCTTTGCAGTGTGATGATGGGCCCACAAGTCTTCCCTGTGGAGTTTGTGCGAATTGTAAGGCATCTCTTGAGGGCAGGCATATTGATATTGTTGAGCTTGATGCTGCTTCAAATCGTAAGATTGATGATATTCGTGATTTGATTGAGCAGACAAAATATAAGCCAGGCTTTGGGCGATACAAGATTTTCATCATCGATGAAGTTCATATGCTTACAAAAGAAGCTTTTAACGCCTTGCTCAAAACTCTTGAAGAACCTCCAGAGTTTGTGAAATTTATCCTAGCAACCACAGATCCGCTTTTGATGCCCGCGACGATTTTAAGTCGGACTCAGCATTTTCGATTCAAAAAAATCCCTTATAGAAGTGTTTTGGAACATTTGATTTTTATTTTGCAGAAAGAAAATGTTCCTTTTGAAGAAGAGGCTTTGAATATTATTGCGCGTAGCGGATCGGGGAGTCTTAGAGATACGCTTACTTTACTTGAACAGGCCATTATTTTTGGCAATAATAAAGTAGAGCTTGCGAGTGTCACGGAGATGCTAGGAATTATTGATCCTTTGATTTTAGATGAGTTTTTTCAAGCAATTGTGCAAAAGGATTTTCAAAAAACCGAAGAGATTCTAGCCCTTATGCAAGAATATGAATGCGATATGGTAATTGATGAGATGATCTTGTTTCTCAAAGAGAGGGCCTTGAGCAAGAGATTTGATCCCGTTTTATTCAATCGTTTTTTTAATATTTTGGCTCAAAGCAAAAGCCTACTATCTCTAAATAGCGATGGCGAGTTTGTCTTGCTTTTGAGTTTGCTAAAAATGCAAGAGGCGACAAAACTACAAGATGTGCGAGGATTGATCACAACTTTGGAGAAGACAAGTTTGCCTGAAGTGCAAAGATTTGCTCAAGAGGATCAAAACTCTCTCCAAGAGGAGAGCAAGATCAGTCCTCTTGCTCAAGAAAATCTACAAAGTGAGCCTGAAAAATCCTTGTTTAAAAACTTGATTCAAGCTCTTTATGATCGCAATTGTGATTTGGGAGAATGTTTTGAAAAAAATATCCGCGAGCTTGGCTTTGAAAATGGTTCTCTTTTGCTTGAAAGTTTTGCAAATGATGAGAGCGATAAGATCCTCTTAAGAGAGCATTATCCACTGATTAAAAGTTTTATTCTCCAAGTTTATGGGCAAGAAACGCAGATTAAATTTCAAACTGCAAGCACACAAAAAGCCCAAGTCCTTCCAAGCCAAGAAGCTCTAGAGGTAACTCAAGCAGTGCAGCCTGTCCAAGCAGGCCAGCAAGAAAGCACAGATCAAGAGCGAGTTTCTACTCCTTTGTCCAAAGTGGAGAAAGAGATGCTAGATCCACAAGATTTTGCGCAGGACTTCACACAGGATTTGCCATCTTCCCAAGACTTGTCACCAGAATCTCTTGAGCAGTCAATAAATCAAGATAAACAAATTGTAGAAAATCCCTCTTCACAAGCCCCAAGTTTTGCTCTTAGAAATCAAACTTTGCTTTCTCATCTTAAAAAGCATTTGCAAGTAGATTTAAGCACGGCTAAAAGAATTTAGATGAAGCCTTTGTTGTATGAATCTCTAGAAGATGCAATTAAATTTTTTATGGCTCTCAAGCCTTGTATTGTCTTGTTGCGTGGAGATTTGGCTAGTGGAAAGACGACTATGGTGCAAACAATCGCCAAAGAGATGGGGAGTGAGGATTGTGTTACTTCTCCAACTTTTGGGATTCAAAATGTTTATTCCACAAAAGAAGATTTGATTTTTCATTATGATCTTTATCGTAAAGATTTGTCGGAATGTTTGGAGCTTGGGCTTTTGGAAATGTTAGAAGATAAAGGATGGCATTGGATTGAATGGGGAGATGAAGTTTTGGAAAATCTTTTAAAGCAAAGTGGTTTTAGCCTGCTTATTGTTACAATTGCAAAAAGGGGTGAAAATCGTCAATATAGGATTTCTAGCTGATGAATACTCTAAAAGCTATGCATTTAAGCAAACAAATCAAAAAAACAAAAATTGTCAATGATGTGTCCATAGAGCTCAAAAGTGGTGAAGTTGTGGGGCTTTTGGGTCCAAATGGAGCAGGCAAGACGACGACTTTTTATATGATTTGTGGTTTGCTTAAGCCTACAAGCGGGAGCGTTTATCTTGATGAGCTTGAGATTTCAAATTTTCCTTTGCATAAGAGGTCTAATCTTGGGATTGGCTATCTCCCTCAAGAATCAAGTATTTTCAAAGAATTAAGTGTGGAAGAAAACTTGATGCTAAGTGCAGAGATTTCGATCAAAAATAAAAAAGAGCGAATCTTGATGATGGAAGAGATGCTAAGTGCTTTTAATATTGAGCCGATTCGCGCTAGGAAGGGATTGAGCTTAAGTGGGGGCGAGAGGCGTAGGGTGGAGATTGCAAGGGCATTAGTGAAGAGTCCAAAATTTGTTTTGCTTGATGAGCCTTTTGCTGGTGTTGATCCTTTGGCTGTGATTGATATTCAAAAGATTATTGAAAAGCTTGTTTTGATGAATATTGGTGTTTTGATTACTGATCACAATGTGCGTGAGACTTTGGCAGTGTGTGATCGAGCCTATGTTATCAAAAGCGGGACGCTTCTTACAAGCGGCAAAGCAAGTGAAATCTATGACAATGAACTTGTGCGCAAGTATTATTTGGGTGAAAACTTCAAGGCATGAGATCTTCACTTCGACTTAATCAAAGTGTCAAAACCAAGCTCTCAACAACACTTAAAAGTTGGCTTCCCATTTTACAAAACTCTAATGATGAGCTTGAAGAAACACTCAATGAGATGATTAAGGATAATCCTTATGCAGAAGTCAAGAATCCTTCAATGCAAAATTTTACCTCACAAAATGCGCAGCATAGGCTCTCTAGAAAGAGCGGTGGAGCAGTGGAGGGCTTTGAAAATTTTTGTCTTGATGAGAAAAGTTTTTATGAGATCTTAGAAGAGCAAATTGCTCCTCCACTTTTTCCTACTCCATTCTCACAAGAGATTGCTCAAAGCATTATTGAAAATCTAAATGATGAAGGGTTTTTTGAGGGGGATTTGGAAGAGTTGGCAGAGCGACATTCTTGTTCAATAGAGGAGATTGAGAGGGTGCGCAAGCGTTTTGCTTATCTTGAGCCTTATGGTGTTGGAGCAAAAGATGTGATGGAATCTTTTGTTTTTCAGCTTGAGCAGAGTGAGATTGAGGGTGAGGCTTATGCTTTGGCGGAGACCATCTTGAAAGATTTGAATAATCATTTTCAACACAAAAGCAATCCTTTTTACCCTAAGGTGATGCAAGTGATTAAAACTTTTAAGAATCCTCCAGCCATTGACTATCTTGCAAAAGAGCAGTATATCAAGCCAGATTTGTTTGTTTTTTTTGAGAGTGGCAAGATTGAAGTTAAGATCAATGAATATGCTTCACCTAGCATTGAGATTGATTCTTCAATTGGGGCAAAGCTTTCTAAGAGTGTGGAAGAACAATTTATCAAAACTAAGCTCAAAGAAGCAAGATCTCTTGTTGATGCCCTAGAGATGAGAAAGGCGACATTGAAAAAAATTGGACTAATGATTGTGGAATATCAATATGATTTTTTTCATGGCGGGGAGATAAAACCTATGAAGCTTAAGGATTTGGCAGATGAGTTTGGGCATGCTCCAAGCACGATCTCTCGTGCAATTTCTAATAAATATTTAGAGTGTGATCGTGGAATTTTCCCCATCAAGAGCTTTTTTGCTACAGCTTTAGATGAGGATGTGAGCAATAGTGCAATTAAAGACTTTATTTTGGATTTGATCAAAAATGAAAATCGCAAAAAGCCTTTAAGTGATTCTAAAATTTTGGAATTGATTGAAGAAAAATTTGGCATTAAAATTGTGCGAAGGACGATTACTAAATATCGTCAAAAGCTTGATATTGCAAGTTCTAGTGAGCGTAAAAAACTTTATGAGATGAGTTTATGAAACTCAAAGACTTGCTTCAAAGCCAAGATCAATCTTTGCTTGAACAGAGCTTACAGCAGCGTTTTGCCTCAAATCTTTCTTATTTTGCTTCATTTAATCCCAAGCTTTATGAAAGCCTTCTTCTTCCTCCCCAGTCCTATAATCTATTTTTTGATGAGGATGGCTTAAATCTCATTGATCTTCAAAATCATTCCTTGCTTTATCCAAAGCAGGAAAATATGCATACATTTGTGCAAACTCAAATTGAGCTTTCTAAATCCCCCTTACAGAATCCAAAATGGAAACTTTTGCAAAATGGACTTTATTTGCAGAAGATGGATGAAGAAGTTTTTCCCATTACTGCTCAAGCAGTCAATAGTTTTATCCAAGCACTTGATTCTCTAGGAGGAATTACTTCTTTTCACTTGCCCAATTTATTTTTGCCTAGCACTTGTATTTTTGGGGCTTTGGGTGGATTGTTTGTGCAGTTTTTGCTTGATGAGGGGGTATTTTTTCACTCTCTTTTATGGTTTGAAGAGGAGATTGATTTTTTTCGAATCGCTTGCTTTTTTGTGGATTTTCCCCTGCTTTTTGAACGCTGCTCTGCTTCATCTTGCTATCTTTTTGTGCGAGATTTGATCAGCAAGGGAGTGGTGAAAAACTTCTTTGAGACTCATAAGATTACAAATAATTTTTTGAGACTTGAAATTTCTTTGTATTCTTCACCCAAGATTGATAATGCCAAAGAGATTATCCAAGAAATGCAGGCTCAAAATTCTCGTGGCTGGGGGAGTTTTGAGGATGAATGCATTGGGCTTGCAAATACTCTTAAAAATCTTGCTTCCTCACCCAAGATTCTCTCCCATCCTAAGCGTTTGGATATTCCAATTTGTGTAGTTGGCAATGGCTCAAGTTTGGATTCTCTGCTGCCCTTTATTGAAGAAAATCAAGAGAGGATGATTATTTTAAGTTGCGGAACAGCGCTTAAGGTGCTCAAAAATTATGGGATCAGTGTGGATTTTCAAGTTGAGATTGAGCGGATTGATTATCTAAGTGATGTGCTTAAAAATGCGCCATTAGGTGATACTCCATTGATTGGGGGGAATATGCTTAATCCTTTGGCTTTTTCT
>CAUWEE010000025.1:0-8607 GCA_963557095.1 uncultured Helicobacter sp.
GTTTGATTGGGCATTGAGTGATCAAACTTTCTCATCTTTGATTTGTTTGTTTATGCGGGATTGAAAAAGAGATTTATAAATTTTCTTTTAACTTTTTGAATGAGCGAGAAAAGCGAGGATATGTGACATCGATGGTGTGTTTGAGTATCCCCCCCCCCCTTTATGCTTTGCATAAGTTGGTAGTCTTGCATGATTCTTGGAGCTTCTGTAAGTGGTTGGCTAAAAATGCAATCTAAAAAGTTTTCCAATCTTTTTTCATAGACTTCAACAATATTGTCGATCAAAAATGCCTTTTCTTCAAGCATTTTAAGGTAAAGATCTGGTCTGGAATCAATATAGAGAATATATTCAATAGCCTCATCAATGTTTTTGAAATCAGAGAGGTTGATCATAGCCTTGGGATTAACCCATTCTTTCACTAAGGGGTCTCCCCAGTATATAGGGACAGTTTTGGCAGCAAAGGCATCAATAAGCTTTTCTGTGCAATAGCCCATTGATGAAGAGTTTTCAAAGGCGATATTGAATTTAAAGGAGGAGATAAATGCCTGTTTGTCTTGCACAGCTCCACCGACATTGTTTTTGTATGCTCCTCCACTCGCGACAGGCTTTTTGGCGTTCAAAGCATCAAAAAATTGCCCCCTGATTGGATGTGCGACAAAATTATTGCTCACTACAAAGCTGCAAAATTTACGATTAAGTAGAGCTTCTTTGGATGTAAGAAGATGCTTGCTTTCAGCAAGTTTAGTTCTTTCATAAATGAAGGGCAGAGGATAGCTTAGATGTCGATCTCTAAATTCAAGAGGGAAGAAGCTAATTGCATAGTCATAGGAGTTGAAGTCTGGGACGACATTCTCTCCAACAAAGAGAATTTTGATGCAGTGATTGTATTGTTTGTGTTGGTTACCAAAAACAGAGCAGAGCACATAGTCTGGATCTTGGCTTTGGATAAGCTCATATTTTTTGGAGAGGAATTTAACAAAGAAATTTTCCCTAAAAATCTTTTCCTTATCCCCCCCCCTATATGCCACCAATCTAAGATTTTAAGCTTGATTGTAGGTTTCATTTTGATCCTTTTGTGAGATTTTAATCGGTCTATTTGGCTTGCATTGTAGAGGAGTATTGGAGCTCAATATCTCTTCTAATCCTCAAAAAAGTAGGGAATCGTGGTTTGCCATTTTGAGTGAGGCCGAAAAATTTATAAGTAATGATTGTATCAATTGGAGGAGGATTTTTTCTGAATTCCTCATCCATTCCACTACCAATTTTAATAGTTTGATTTCCGTCTTGACAGAGTATGGAACCTACCTTATCCTTGAATTTTCCTTGTCCCTTGAGATACTCAATGATTCTACACTCCCTATCTTGATAGGATTTAAGTTTCATTGCTTCTTTGCTTCGTCCTGTGCTGTAGGGGGTATTTTTGTTTCGCACGACAAGCCCCTCTGCTCCTAGCTTTGTGAGTTCGGAAAGCTTGGCGTGAAGCTCTTGGGTGTTTTTGAAGGAGTGTTGGGGGATGAGGGTGATGTAGGGAGTTGGATTGCTGCTTAGAAAATCGCTTAAGACTTTGAGGCGAGCAAGTAATCCGCCTTTTTGATTTGGCACTTCAAAGACATAGAGTTTGAGCTCTTTCCAATCTTGAGCTTTACTCTTGGATCTTGTGATAGAGACAATCCTCTCAAAATCCCCCCTCTTGCTCCACAGCTCACCATCGATTGCAAAGGGTGGGAAACCCTGTGTGAAAAAGCTTGGAGCTTCAATCCTTTTGCCCCCGCGACTATATAAAGCCTTGCCATCCCAATAAGCACGCACCCCATCAAGCTTTTCGCTCCAAAGGTAGTTTTGAGGATCTTTGGCGATTCGCTCTGCATCAAAGTTGGAAAGCAAGAGCAGCTCTTGGGAGTAAAGTGGGGCAAGGAGAAGGAGGAGGGCAAAGAATCTAAGCGCGATGGAAATCATCTTCTAACCTCACAATATCATCTTCACCTAGATATTCCCCTACTTGCACTTCGATGATGACTAGATCAAGTTTGCCCTGATTGCTTAGGCGATGTGGAGTTCCCATAGGAATATAGGTGGATTCATTGCTTTGCAAGAAGATTTCTTTTTCTCCTACTTGCACGCAAGCTGATCCACTTACGACAATCCAGTGCTCATTGCGATGATAATGTTTTTGGAAACTTAAGCGTTTTTGAGGCTTGACAATGATTTGTTTGATCTTGTAAAACTTGCCTTCTTCAAGCACCTCATAGCTCCCCCAAGGGCGATAGACAAGGGAGTGGGTTTGTAGGATCTCATGGTTTTGGAGTTGTTTTACAATATCCTTGACTTCTTGTGTGCGTCCTTTTTGACTGATGAGTAAGGCGTCTTTGGTATCAATGATAGCGAGATCTTGCACTCCTACAAGGGAGATGAGTTTCTTAGCGTGGATGAAGTTGTTGTGAGAATCTTTGCTCACAAGGGGAGCTTGAGAGATATTGCCCTCTTCATCTTGGCTAAATTCCTCAAGCAAACTATCAAAGCTCCCTACATCATTCCAGTCGAAATCTGCCTTGATGATGAAGGCTTGTTTGGTTTTTTCCATAAGAGCGTAGTCGATGCTGATTTTTTCAATCTCTTGCATGCCTTTAAGCCAGATGAAGTTATGTTCTTTTGAGGATCGCTCTATCACCTTTTGGCACTGCTCTAGGAGTTTGGGACATAGGGCTTGGCATTCCTCAAGAAAGCTTTGGACTTGGAAGCAAAACATTCCACTATTCCAGTAATAATCCCCTTGAGCCAAAAACCATTCCGCCTTTTGCAAGCTTGGTTTTTCGCAAAACTCTAGCACCTTATGGTCTCTAGCGTGGATGTAGCCATAGCCAGTATGGGGAGAATTAGGCTTGATACCAAAAGTGATGATTCCTCCTTGCTTAGCAAGTGTCAGAGCTTCTTGACTGCTTTGAAGAAAGGAGGGAAAATCATTGATGATGTGATCACTTGGGAGGGCTAGGATGAGATCTTCTGCTTCTTGAGAGAGAGCAGAGAGAATGAGGGCAGCTGCACTATCTCTTGGACTATCTTCAAGCAGATAGGAAGAAATAGGACAGGAGATCGCTTGACTTTGTTCTTGGGCTAGGAAATAGTGCTTGACATTGGTGATAATGTGGATTTCGCCCTGTTCTTCTAAGGCTTGCAAAAGATTCATCGCGCGCTTAAGGGTTTTTTGAAAAAGCGTTTCTTCTTGGAGTAGGGGGGCAAATTGTTTGGGAAGAGTTTCTCTTGAGAGGGGAAAGAGTCGTGTTCCAGAGCCTCCACATAAAATAAAAATTTTAATCATCATCTCTCCTTATCTTGAAAGAATAGAGTATTGAAAGTTTTGGCAAAAAACTTGTAACCTTGATCGGATAAAAAAGCATAAAGAGGAGAAGAGAGAATCTCTTCCATATCCCCCCCCCCCCTAGAGCTTCTACAAGTAAAAGTTTGGGGCGATATTTGCTCCAATTATTGGATTTTAAAACCTCTAGATCTAAGCCTTCCACATCAATAGACATAAAGTCAATTTCTTGATTTGTCGCAAGATGGCTTTCTAAAATTTTTGCAAGAGATTGGATTTTGAGTTTGTAGGTTTGAAGAAGTTTGTATTGGGGTTTTTGTAAGATTTTTTCAACAGCCTCTTTGTTGAAGGTATTAAGAGCGGGCTCATTGAAAGAAAAATACTCAAGGCTTTGCCCCTCTTGTCCAACAGGAATCTCTAAATTGATATCTTGCGGACGAAAGCGTTCAAAGAGCTTCATTGAATTTGGCATCGCATCGATATTAATCCCTCTCCAACCTCGCTGATAAAACAAAAATGTATTAGAAAAGCGATAGGGGTGATGCGCTCCCACATCAACATAAAAGCCTCTGTTTTGATTCTCAAAGATACGCTTCAAAATCAAATCCTCCCCTTCTTGAGCGTAGGATTTTGTCGCATAAAGCTTGAAGAAATCTCTTAAGAGTTTGTATCCTTTGTGGGCAAGGGGGGATTTTTTAAGGATTGATTTCATTATGACTTCCTTTCCTTTGGATAAATAAAAACACTTTCTTTTTGAATGGATAAATCTTTGTTTGCTGAGACTTTAAGTTCAATGGGGATAGATAAATCATTCAAAGGAGTTTGTATCTTTCCCTCATATTGTAAGACAAGAATAACGCGTTTTTTGCTTCCTTTTGAGATAAAAATAGGGCGAGCAGGACGGAGGATTTTGATCTCTGGATGATTGAGGGAGAGAGTGAAATTTTCATCTTGAGCGCTCATATTTTCAATCAAAAGAATATATTCATTTGTGATTTTTCCATTGCTATGAATTGTATAGAGTGAAGTTGGACGCGTGATGTTAAGCAAGACATCATCTTTTTTGCTTCCAATAAAAAAGGAGAGGGCAACAGTTAGGCTAAGGATAAGGGTGTAGCCAATTGTTTTCCCACGCCAATATTTCACCTTTGTTTGTTGCGAGATTGCATTGGGGCTGCTCCATTTGATTAGACTTGGCTTTTTGAATCTTTGCATCACAGAGGTGCAAGCATCAACACATTCTAGGCAATTAATGCATTCAAGCTGCATTCCTGCTCTAATATCGATATGGGTGGGGCAGACACGCACGCATTTTTGACACTCAATACACTCTGCATTTGCATCCCTTTGTTTGAGTGGGATGGAGATTTTATTGAGCTGCTCATCATAGAGCTTGCCTCCTCGATTGAAATCATAAATCACGCTGCGAGTATCTTCATCAAAAAGCACGCTTTGAACCCTGCAATAGGGGCAGACATAGACGCAAAAATTTTCTTTGAGCAAGATAATATCAAAGCTAAAAAAAGCCCCAATCCCAAACCAAAAACCAAATAATACGGGATGATCCTTTGGATTTGCAAGATAGTTGAAAAAATCTTGAGGTGGCACGAAATAAAAGAGCAAAACTGCGCTTGCACTAAAGCATAAAAGAACGATAATGCAAAGCGAAAAGAATTTTTTGAGCTTGGAAGAAAGGCTAGAGAGATCTTGTTTTTTTTGCTTATTTGCAACCTTGTTAAGCCCGAAGAGTTTGCCCTCAATGAGATCGCGAAAAATAACGCGAAAAATCGTTTGAGGGCAGGCCCATCCGCACCAAAAGCGACCCAAAAGCGTAGTGACAAAAAAGATTCCTACAAAAAGCAAAATAAGCAGAAAGGGCATCACATAAAATTCTTGAATGTTAAAAACACTTCCTAAAAGATGAAGTTCTTTATGATCAAAAGAAAGAAGAAAGATTTGATTCCCCTTGATGGAGATAAAGGGTAAAGAGATGGTAAAAATAGCAATAGCAAGGTAGGCGATATAGCGTTTTGCGCGGTAGGTCATTGGGCTTCCTTTGTCGGAATGAATATTTGGATAGAATTATATAGCTATACAAGATTGGATTGGGGACTGATTTGGTCAGAAAATTATTAAGTTTTGTTTTTGTGTTTTGCGCCTCTCTTGGGGCAGAACTTCCTAGATCTTCAGTGCAAAGCCTAGCATCAATTTTTTATGCTCAATTTGATGCTTACAAGCTCCATTCTCGCTCTTTATATGCTCGTAGCGGAGAGCTTAGAAGTAATGTTTTGCAAAATGGGCTTTGGCTGAATGAAGAGTTTGGATTTTTGGAGCATCGAGAACTTGACTATGCTTTGCAGAGCAAGGATTTTTACAACAACCTTTCTTTGGGGGTGGATACTTCTTTTGCTTTGCGGCAGGCTAAATTGTATCTTGGAGGAGCTCTTGATGTGATCGCAGGATACTCTCAAGCAGGCTCTTATTCTGGAAGTAGGGGAAATTATGCTCTAGGAGTGTATTTGAGTTATGTGCATGAAATGCAGTTTTTCTTTGATGTGAATGCAAAGTATTTTTATGCGGCTCAAAACTTTATTTTTCAAGATCCCTCCTTGAGCGATTCTGTTTATGGAAAAGGTGGAAGCCATTTTTATTTTGGAGTGAATTTTGGACAGAGGTTTAACACTTCTTTTTCTCCTTTTGTTAAAAATTTTTTCTTTCTTGAACCCTCTATTGTGCTCGAAACAGGTTACCTGCCTGCTCAAAAATTTATCCTCAAAGATGGAGTTGGGGGGAAGATGAAGAGATTCTATCCCTTAGGAGTGAAGTTTAATCTTGCTTTTGGAAGAGAATGGAATGCAAGCTATAAAGGAAGTGTAAAAGCAGGACTTTCTATCGAATATGATCGTCAAATTAATGGAGAGATGAGTTTTGAAGATGGAATCAATCCTCCTCTTCTTTTATCCAAAGAAGATGATTTTGGTGTGGGCTTATTTGCAGAAGCAGATTTTTTGCTCAATGAAAAACTAAGGTTTTTTTTCCGAGCTAAAACTAGCTTGGCTCAGAAGATCAGCATTCCTTATGCTATGAATCTAGGGATTCGCTTCAGTTTTGGGCAAGTCTTGCAGCATGGATTGCATTCCAAAAAAAGCATTGATTGGCAGAGTGAAAATCTTCAATGAAAAAGATTGTTTTAACTTTTGCTCTAACTATCAATTTTCTTTTTTGCAAAACCCTGCTTCATTCTTATTTGAAGATTTTTTCAAATGAGCAGAAATTTCAGCGGCAGCATATTGAGCAGATGTATTTTGATACTGCTTATGATTGGAGTGCTTGGGGGATTTTAAATGCCGCTGCAAGAAACAATTTTGTTGGCTCAACCCATCAAGTTTTTGAGTTTGTGCCCCAAGTTGCTGTTGATCGCTATTATCCTGTTTCGCTTGGAGAGATGATCATTGGGGCTGATGTGAATGGAGGTGGTGGAAAATTTTCCCAAGATGAAGAGAGTGCAACCTTTGGAGGCTATGGAGTTGGGGGGTATTTGGCTCTCAAAACTCAATCTTATTGTTTTTTTTCACTCTCCACCAAAATGGTTCAAATTTTTCAAAACGCTCACAATCAACTCTTAAATAATATTTTATGGTTGATTGATGCAGGAGTGGGAAAGCGATTTTTTTTGCCTCAAGATTATTTTATTGAAACTCGTTTTCACTTTGGTTTTGGGGTGATTTTGGATTCGCATTATTCTTATATGCAAAATGCAGTGCCTATTGGCATTGATTCTCAAACAGGCCTTCCTTTTAATTTTCTAGGTGTTTTTTCTATGGGTAAAAAATTTGAGAAAAGCGAGGCAAAAATCAGTCTTGCCCCAATGCTTGATATCTATGCAAAAGGTAAGATTTTTCAACAGCTTGACAATCAAATTGTCAGCTATGACAATCAGCCCAATTTTGATTTGTTACTCTCCATTGCCTATGATGTAAAAATGGGAGAGAAGTCGCATTTTTACACTTATGCGGATTTTCATGCTTTGAAATTTGATGTAATCTTTGGTCTAGGCTTTAGGCTTGGATTTGGCGAACACAAATATAAGCCCCTTCAATATCCAAATCTAAAGATTCCAAAACTCAAAAAAACTTATCTTAAGTAGCCTACCCCTCCCCCTATTTTTTATTTTTCTTGGCATTTTTCAAGCATGGCTTGAAATGTTTGTTTTGTTCCTTTTCTAACGGGCTGCATAAGACTGACGATAATGATTGCAAGGCTCGCTGCAATAAAGCCTGGAACGATTTCATAGATAGGGAAAGGGGGGAAATTTTTGTAAAGAATGACAACAAGAGCCCCTGTAACCATTCCTGCAAGCGCTCCCATTCTTGTCATTCTCGACCAAAAGAGTGAGAAGAGAATCACGCTTCCAAAGCTTGCTCCAAATCCTGCCCAAGCATAAGAAACGATAGAGAGAACTTTGGAGTTTTTGTCAATGGAAAGGAAAAAGGCGATAATAGAAACAAGCAAAACGCTAGTGCGACTTACTAGCATTACAAGTTTTTCTGGTGCTTCTTTGTTGAAGATATTGCGATAGAAATCTTGAGCTACAGTGGAGCTTGAAACAAGGAGCTGAGAGCTTGCTGTGCTCATAATCGCAGCTAAAATAGCGCTAAGTAAAATTCCTGCAATCCAAGGATTAAAGAGGCTTTGACTCATAACAATGAAGATTTTTTCAGGATCTTGCAAGGAAAGCTCAAATTTATTGATGTAGGCGATGCCTAAAATCCCAATTAGACAGGCTGCAATCAAGCTAACAACCATCCAAGAGATTCCTATTGTTGTTGCTCTTGGGATGGCCTTGACGGAGCTAATTGACATAAAGCGTGTGAGAATATGAGGTTGTCCAAAGTATCCCAAGCCCCATGCAAGAGTAGAGATAAGACTTAGAAGACTGATATCAAATAGGTTTAAACGATTGCTGCTTTTAAGTTTTGTTTCTTGTATCAAAAGAAGAGTTTGCTCAAGCTGAAGTAAGTTTTCTTTGACATTTTTTTGCTCAAGAATGGCCTTTTGGTTTTTTTCAAGTCGAAGAGCCAATTCTTCTGCAGAATGCTTGGAGAAGTTTGTATCTTTTGTGTTTTTAAGAGTGTCAATTAAAGAGGAGAGTTGCAATATACTTTCTTGGGGTTTGGTTTTGATTAGGTGAATGAGATGAGGGATTTTATTTTGAATCTCAATAAGACTTGTTTTTGCCTCATCTGATGTTTTGATATATCTTGAAACTTCTGAAAATCCTCCAATATGCTTAA